>NZ_JBFRSX010000009.1:0-69519 GCF_041473835.1 Vibrio sp. 10N.222.55.A1
GCATTGTCTGGGTTATCTATGTCGGTACTGGTTAGGGTGCCTGAGGTTGTTACCGCTTTGTCGGTTTCATCGATAGCAACGGTTGCACTGCTGACAGTAGCTTTATCATTAGTACCATTTACAGTAATAGTAACTTGATGTGGCGTGCCATCGGCAGAGTGAACGGTGATGGTGTCGGTTGCCGTTTTGCCTTGCGCTAATGCTTGCACGGTCGGATTTTGATTGTCTAAATCATAGGTCCAATCACCGTTATCTTTAAGATGTAGGGTGCCTAATGAACCAACAATGTCTGTATTCGAGAAGTGCGCTTCATTGGTATCGGTGTCGCTAATAGTTAATGAGCCCGTTGTTTGAAGTTGAGACTCTTCAGTTACCGCACCGGTATTGGTGCCTGCAATCACAGCAGTATCATTAGTGCCATTAACGGTAATAGTGATTTGATGCGCTGTGCCATCAGCTGAGTGAACAGTGATGATGTCTGTCGCAGTTGAACCTTGGCCAAGTCTTTGAACTACTGGGTTATTGTTGTCTAAACTGTATGTCCACGCACCGTCTTTGGTGATGCTTAGCGTACCGAAATTACTAGTCACTTGTGAGGCTTGAAAGTGGTCCTCTCCAAGATCAGAGTCCGTTACCGAAAGCTGCCCTTGAACTTGTGTCGTTAAATCTTCAGTTAACGTGCCAGCATCCACACCCGTAATTACGGCATTGTCGTCGTTTCCGCCAATCGTCATATCGATCGTTTGCGGTGTGCCATCTTTGGTGTGAATTGTGAAACTTTCATGCAGTGAAGTGGCTGCGGTTAAAGCTTGAACATTAGAGAGCGAGTTATCAACTTGATACTGCCAATGTCCATCAGCATCGATAGTTAATGAGCCATATTTACCTGAGATTACTTCCGGCGTAACCGAACTTTCATTTTGGTCAGGGTCTATGACATCGATTTTGCCGGTCGCATGTAACAAGCCTTGTGAATCAATATTGTGATCTTCTGTTACCACACCTGTTAAGTCTCCAGAAATATTTGGCGTGTCTTGCTTACCTGTTACCGGTATCTGAACAATGATGCTCGAGCCATTAGATAGATGTAACGCAAAATGATCAGTACCTGGTTGGTGCTGGTTTAACAGGATGTATTGAGGAGAATTTGGATTCAATACGAATGTGTATTGACCATTTGCATCAACATGAAGCTCTCCGTACGTACCTTTTATGACTTCTGGCATAAAGGTGACGGGTAAAGCGGGCGTCGTAGGCGCATTCGAATGAGTCGGCTGACCGTTACTCCCTGAGGAGATAGTAGGCATCGATACTGAAGGAATGTAATGGACTTGCGGGTGAGAAAACGTCGATAAATGATGAGAAGGAACCAAGTGAGAGCTCGAACCATGGGCGGCATGACTTGCACTTAAGGTTGAGTTTACGTCGCTGTCACTCGTCTGAGCTTCTTGGAGAGCAACCGCTGATGAGTCCGCCTTGCTATGGTCATCGGTGACATCTTTTTCGGTCACGTTATTTGCGGTTACTTGATCTGCAGCGTCGCTGGAATTGTCTATACTTTCTGCAGCAGCGTGTTTAGCCAATGATGGTAAAATCATCATGAGTGACTGAAAAAGTGGGATATTCACTTTTAGATGTGAATGCAGTCTGCGCTTCTTTTTTTGTGTTGGTTTCTTTTGTTCTAGCTTGTTACTTTTCTTATTTTTGATTTCTGTATTTTTCTTGTTTGCTTCGACGTTTTTTTTGTTAGCCATTTTTATCATCCGTGAATCGTGGTTGCACTATCTTAAGTAAAATACACAGATAGAGGTTTCGCTAGCTAATTGGATAATTTTTAAAGAAAAAACTGCAAAGTCGAAGAATTATCTCATTTTGATGAAAGAGAGGATGAATACTTTTTCAACGGTCAGGTAAATATCGGCACAATGGCATTGACCTTACCCTAAGGGGAACGTTTATAGTTGCGATGTAAATTCAAAGGTAAACTATGACAAACACATTCCGAAAAACTTGGATTATTGTTTTCAGCATCATTGCGATGTTGATGTCTAGCTATGCCTCAAGCTCCTCAGCCTTGATGACTGAAGTAATGATGATGGAAATGGGGTCGAGCAAGTCGGCTTGTTACCACAGCGATACTTCGGTTAATGATTCAATGGCAGGGTGTCATGTGATGAGTGAAGAAGTACACGCTGAAGACTCTAACATGAGTGCCCATGCTTTGATGGCTCAATTCGATATGTCTTCAATGAGCGAAGACGGCAGTCCGATGATGGGTAACCATTGTTCGAGTGCCGATTGCTGTGCCTCAATGTGTTCTGCAAGTCCCTATCCAATCCAGACTGTTCAAGCCGTTGATCAACTTTCCTTTTCATTAGCTCGTTTTCAATCGGTCACGATTGGCCAGAAAGTCGCACGCGCTCAATCTTTGCTACGCCCACCTTCCGCATAAATCTATATCTAAAAATACAGCTCTATCAGTTAGATAAACCTGATAAGCCATTCTTTTTTATGCGCTAATTAGCGCTAGATATGGACATTCATTGTGAATATGAAACCAACAACCTCTGTGTTTGTCATGAACACGAGCTTAGTGGTTGCTGCTGCCTTGCCTATGGCCTTGTTTTCAAGTGCTACGCTCGCGGCTACCACGGCGTCAGCTTCAAATGCTCAACACATTTCAGCACATGACCAAGCAAGCTCAACGCAGCAACTCAATACACTGATTGAGATTGCTTTAAGCGAAGATGGAAATCGCAAACAGTACTTTGCTCAGTCTCAAGCGATGCGAGAAACGGGCATTGCCAGCGCGACCTTAATGGACCCGAAATTGAAAGTTGGATTTGGCGGTTTGCCTGTCGATAGCTTTCAATTCGACGAAGACCCGATGACTAATATATCGGTAGGGCTGATGCAGCAGTTTGAGCGTGGCGATACGCTTAACCTCCAACAGAAAAAGGCAGGCCAACAGGCAGATGCTTTAGCTTTGCAGGTGCAAGCAAGAGAATTGACGGTTGCGAATAGCATGACGCAGCTTTGGCTTGAGTTAGGTTATCAACAAAAAGCTGAGTCGGTGATTCTTCAAAATCGTCGCTTGTTGGTTGAGCTTGAAAACTATGTACAAACCAATTACTCGATTGGTAAAAGTGAAGCGCAAGATCTGCTTAATGCTCAGCTTCAAGTGAGCAAGCTTGATGAGAAACTTCAGGCAAACCAGCAAGTTCAGCGCCGCTTAATCTCTCAGCTTTCTGAATGGTTGGGTTCTGATTGGCTAGGCTCTCAGGTTCTTGATTCTCAGGGCACACTGAATGCAACTAACCAAATCGATTGGTCTTTTTTGGAAAGCAAATTAGCGACCAATATTGATTCAACCAAGCACTACCAGTTACTGACTGACCATCCTTTGGTTAAGATCTCCGATGTCAGTATTTCCTCGAATCAGACTCAGGTTGAGTTGGCCGAGCAAGCTTATACCCCGCAGTTTGGGGTGGAAGTGATGTATGCACACCGTCAAGCCAATAACATGGCAGGTGAACCTGCTTCTGATCTGGTGAGTGCCTATCTGACTGTCGACATCCCGCTGTTTACGGGGAATCGACAAGATAAGAACTTATCGGCTGCTCAGTATCAAGTTGGTGCGGCTAAATCTCAAAAAGACACCTTACTTTCCCAAATGAACGCGCAAGTGAATGCATTGCTGGTGGACAGATCAAATCTGATCCAGCGATTAGATCGCTATCAAACGTCCTTGCTTCCTCAAACCGCAGCACGAATCAGCGCGGTTGAAAGGGGCTATCAAAACAATACCGCTCAGTTTAACGATGTCATTTTAGCAACGACCGATGAGCTGGCGCTTAAGTTAGAGCAACAACGTTTGATCACCGATCTCAACATCGTTAACAGCAAACTGGCTGCGTTAGTCAGTGGCTTTGAATACCAAGTAAACCAACCACAACTCAATTCAAGCGCAACTAAACACACAGCCAATCAATAAGGGAATAGACAATGAGTTCAGTAAAAGTAGCAACAATCGCTTTATTGGTCGGTGGTGCATTGGGTTTTGGTGTGAATCACTTTGTCGTTGGGTCAGCACATAACATGTCAGCAATGGCAACGAGTACAGGCGCCGAAGTAAGTAAACAAACCAAGGATGAACCTCTGTATTGGGTGGCTCCGATGGATCCAAATTATCAGCGTGATAAGCCAGGTCAATCGCCAATGGGGATGGACCTTATCCCTGTGTATGCAGACGATGTGAACGGCGGAGCCAAAGATAAGCCCGGAACCGTGTTTATTGATTCTTCCGTAGAAAATAATCTGGGTGTCAAAACAGCGAAAGTTAAGTTCGAAGCGCTGTCTCCTCGGATTGAAACCGTGGGTTATGTGGCGTTCGATGAAAGTACATTGTGGCAAACCAACGTAAGAGCAGCTGGTTGGGTTGAGAAGCTCTACATCAACGCAGTGGGTGAGAAGGTAAACAAAGGTGATGTGCTTTTCACACTCTATTCTCCAGAGCTTGTTAAAGCACAAGAAGAGTTGATCAGTGCTTATAAAACGGGTCGTAAAGGTTTGATCAAGGGCTCGACTGAACGCTTGATTACCTTGGGTGTTGATAAGACGCAAATCCGCGCTATTACACGACAAGGCAAAGCTTCGCAAACCATTGAAATTAAAGCACCAGCCGATGGTGTTATAGCAAGTTTGAATATCCGAGAAGGTGGTTACCTTTCACCTGCACAAGCGGTGATCAGTGCGGGTCCATTAGGCGAAGTATGGGTTGATGCTGAGGTGTTTGAGCGCCAAGCGCACTGGATCTCGTCAGGCAGCAATGCGGTGATGACGCTAGATGCCATTCCTGGCAAAGAGTGGTTGGGTAATGTCGATTACGTTTACCCAATCCTTGACCCAAAAACGCGAACCTTGCGCGTTCGTTTAAAGTTCTCCAATCCAAATGGCGAGCTTAAGCCAAATATGTTTGCCAATATTGCGCTGAAACCCATCAGTGATGAAGCCGTTCTTACTATCCCAAGATCTTCGGTGATTCACTCCGGTGGTATGACTCGAGTGGTGATGTCAGAAGGTTCTGGCAAGTATCGCTCTGCTCGTATTGAGGTTGGTCGTGAAGCTGGCGAAAAAATAGAGGTGCTTCAAGGGCTAGATCAAGGCGAAAACATTGTCACTTCTGCGCATTTCATGTTGGATTCTGAATCGAGCCAATCTGCTGATCTGTCACGCATCAATGGTGTTGAGGAAGAAGCTGAAACCGTGTGGGCAAATGGCGAAATTTCCGATGTTATGCAAGGCAGTCGCATGGTGACGATTAACCATCAGCCTGTTCCTGAATGGGATTGGCCGGGCATGGTGATGAATTTCACCTTTGCGGAAGGCTTAGACATGAGTGACGTGAAACGTGGTAAGGCGATTGATTTTGAGATGAGAAAGACAGAGTCAGGGCAGTACGAGGTTGTTGATTACAAGGTCAACAAACACAAGATCGCCGGCGAAGTTTGGGTAACGGGTGACATCACCATGTTGATGGCAGATTTTGGCATGATCACTGTAAAACATCAGCCAGTCCCTGAGTGGAATTGGAAAGCGGGTGAAATGAATTTCCAAGCCAGTGATGACCTTGATTTATCTGAGTTTGCCGAGGGTCAAACCATTCGGTTTCTAGTGGCGAAGCAAGGTTCTGATTATGTGCTCAAATCTCTCGAACCGACGAATAGCACGGGTGAGGGCGAACTATGATCAATGCAATTATTCGCTGGTCTATTAGCAACCGTTTCTTAGTGCTGGTTGCCACTGTCGCCATCGTATTTGGCGGTTTATACAGCGTTAAAAATACACCGGTCGATGCCATTCCAGATTTATCAGATGTTCAGGTAATTATCAAAACCAGTTATCCGGGGCAAGCGCCACAAGTGGTCGAGGATCAGGTGACTTATCCATTGACCACCGCCATGTTAGCCGTACCGGGTGCTGAAACGGTTCGTGGTTACTCGTTCTTTGGTGATTCCTATGTCTATATCATCTTCAATGACGATACCGATATGTACTGGGCGCGTTCACGAGTGTTGGAGTACTTAAGCCAAGTTGCACCTAACTTGCCATCGAGTGCTAAGCCAACACTAGGGCCAGATGCAACTGGTGTGGGCTGGGTTTACAGCTACGTGTTGCAAGATAAAACCGGTCAGCACGACTTAGCGGAACTTCGTAGTTTGCAAGATTGGTTCTTGAAGTATGAATTGCAAACCGTAGAAGGCGTGTCTGAAGTGGCGACCGTTGGCGGCATGGTGAAGCAGTATCAAGTACAGATTGATCCTGCCAAGTTACGTGCTTACGACCTAACGCTTCAGCAAGTCAACAAGGCAATCCAAGATGGTAACCAAGAAACCGGTGCGTCTGTTGTTGAGATTGCCGAAGCCGAGCACATGGTTCGTACGACCGGTTACCTGACAAGCATCGAAGATATTCAATCTCTGCCGCTAAAAGTGACCGACAAAGGCACACCGCTGCTATTAGGTGACATTGCTGACATTAATCTTGGCCCGCAAATGCGTCGCGGTATCTCTGAACTCAATGGTGAGGGTGAAGCGGTTGGCGGCGTTATTGTGATGCGCTTTGGTGAAAATGCCAGTGAAGTGATCGACTCGGTGAAATCCAAGCTCGCTGAACTGCAAGCTGGCTTACCTGATGGTGTCGAGATTGTCGCAACTTATGACCGTTCTACTTTGATTGATTCAGCCGTTGAAAACCTTTGGAAGAAGCTGGCTGAAGAGTTCATCGTGGTCGCCGTCGTGTGTGCGCTGTTCTTGTTCCATATCCGATCATCACTGGTTATCGCGCTAAGTCTGCCTGTCGGTATCTTAGGCGCATTCATCGTTATGCATTGGCAGGGTATTAACGCCAACATTATGTCTCTTGGCGGGATCGCGATTGCGATTGGCGCCATGGTGGATGGTGCCATAGTGATGATTGAGAACGTTCATAAACACATTGAACGGACTCCGCTCACTGACAAAAACCGTTGGCAAGTGATTGGTAAGGCAGCAGAAGAAGTTGGCGCGCCGCTGTTCTTCTCTCTGATTATCATTACCTTGAGTTTTGTGCCTGTGTTCGCGCTAGAAGGGCAAGAGGGCAAGATGTTCTCGCCACTTGCGTTTACCAAGACGTATGCGATGGCGGCAGCGGCGGGTTTGGCTATCACGCTTGTGCCTGTGCTAATGGGTTACTTCATTCGCGGCAACGTGCTACCTGAACACAAAAACCCAGTCAACCGCAGCCTAGTGGCGATGTACAAACCGCTTCTGAACCTCAGCCTAAAATATCCAAAGGTGATGATTGTTATTGCACTTGGCTTAATGGCGTCTGCTTATTACCCAACGAGTAAGCTTGGCAGCGAGTTCATCCCTCCTTTGGACGAAGGGGATTTGATGTACATGCCAACCACGTATCCGGGTATCTCAATAGGTAAGGCTCGTGAGTTGTTGCAACAAACCAACAAGCTCATCAAAACCATTCCAGAAGTCGAAACCACTTGGGGCAAAATTGGCCGAGCAGAGACAGCAACCGATCCTGCGCCACTGACTATGATTGAAACGGTTATTCAGCTTAAACCGCGAGAACAGTGGCGTGACGGTGTCACTACGGAGTCTCTGCGTAAAGAGTTTGATGATCTGATTCAATTCCCCGGTTTGACCAACGCTTGGGTCATGCCAATCAAAACGCGTATCGACATGTTGGCGACAGGTATCAAAACCCCAATTGGCATCAAAATCGCTGGCCCTGAGCTGAGTGTGATTGAAGAGATTGGTTCGCAACTTGAACCCATCCTCAACAGCGTGAGTGGTACGGCTTCTGTCTACGCCGAGCGTGTTGCGGGCGGTCGTTACGTCACGATAGACATTAAACGTCGCTCGGCTGCGCGATATGGCTTGAGCATTAAAGAAGTGCAACAGGTTATCTCGACTGCGGTTGGTGGCATGAACGTGGGTGAAACCGTTGAGGGGCTAGAGCGTTATCCAATCAATGTCCGTTACCCACAAAGCTATCGTGATTCTGTCGTTAAGTTGCAGAACCTGCCGTTAGTGACACCAAATGGAGCGCGAATTGCTTTGTCTGATGTTGCAGACATTCGCTATGAAGATGGGCCACCAATGATTAAGACGGAGAACGCGCGTCCTAATGGTTGGGTGTTCGTTGACATCGAAGGTCGCGACCTTGGTTCTTATGTGGCAGAGGCGCAAAAAATCGTTACAGATCAAATCGTCTTACCTGCGGGTTATTCATTGGCGTGGTCTGGTCAATACGAATACATGGAGCGTGCGAAGGAGCGTTTGAGTGTCGTTGTGCCAATCACAATCGCCATCATCATGTTGTTGCTCTACCTCAGCTTCCGCCGTGTCGGTGAGGTGATGATGATCATGCTGACATTGCCACTCGCAATGGTTGGTGGCCTATGGCTGATGCATGTCCTCAATTACAACTTCTCCATTGCGGTGGGTGTGGGCTTTATCGCCCTTGCCGGGGTTGCTGTTGAGATAGGTGTGATCATGTTGGTCTACCTAAACCAAGCATGGCACTACAAAAAATTGGATGCGGAGCAGAACCAGCAAGCACTTCAGAGTGAAGACTTAACGGATGCGATTCGTGAGGGCGCAGGACTGCGTGTTCGTCCTGTGATGATGACGGTACTTACCGTGATCATTGGACTCATTCCAATTATGTATGGTGAGGGAACGGGCTCTGAAGTGATGCAGCGAATTGCCGCGCCAATGATAGGCGGAATGGCGTCTGCACTATTGCTTACCCTACTGGTGTTGCCTGCAATCTTTAAGCTCTGGAAACAGCGTGAGATTACGCATAGCCAAAACGAGACAAACAAATAACGTATTGACTATTAGCCCTTACTTACCAAAAACAGAGAGGTAAGGGCGCATTACATGAACATGTGAAACCAACAAAACAAACAGAATATATTTAAGGAACGACCATGAAAAAGACACTAATTACTATCGCTTTAACAATCACCGCTTCAACAGCATTTGCTGCAATGGATCATTCAGCTGGTGGCCATTCAAATATGGATCACTCGATGATGAAGAGCGGAGAAATGGACCACTCGAAGATGAGTCACAGCATGATGAAAGGTGGAAAGATGGATCATTCAATGATGATGAACATGGACGGTATGTCTGAAGTAGGCATGCCTGCGACGGGTGCAAAACCGGATAAAGTGGTTCATGTTTTACTAAGTGACGATATGAAAATTACCTTTAAGAACAAGGTCGAAATTGAGCCGAACGATGTGGTGCAGTTCGTTGTGATGAACACAGGCAAGATCGATCACGAATTCTCAATTGGTTCTGCCGCAGAGCAACTAGAGCATCGTGAAATGATGAAAAACATGGGTAATCACGCACATGATTCGGGCAGCACAGTTACAGTTAAGCCGGGCAAAGCGAAGCAATTGCTGTGGCATTTCCATGGTGATAATAACGTAGAGCTCGCGTGTAATATTCCTGGTCACGCTGAAGCAGGTATGGTGAAGTCGTTAACGCTATAAGATGATACACAAGCCATATCTAGTTCAAAGGGATGAATGCTAGGTATGGCTACCTTGTTTTAGTGCTAGTTAGGTATTAGCTTTAAAAGACTATAGGAATAGGAGTTTAAGGATGAATAAGACAGTTCTAGTACTTGCAGTAACGGGTGCTTTAATAACGTGGTCGACCCACAGCGTTGCTGCTAAACCTGAGTGGGCTGGTAAAGGTAAGCCCGATTTAGAAGAAGTGAAAACGCTCGCTGAGGCTAAAAAAGTTGAAGGCGAAATTGATGATCGTGAGAAGCAGCTTGATTCAATGATCGAAGAGAAAAATAAGAAAGCGAAAAAAAGTAAGAACAAAAAAGATAAGCAGAAACTAGATAAAGAACTCGACGATTTGGAAGACGAGAAAGAAGCCCTCGAAGAGAGTAAAGAGAAGCTCAAAGATAAGAAAGAAAAGCTTGAAGATGATATAGATAATGACGAAGAAAAGTCGGGATTAGAAAAGCAGAAAGACAAGAAAGCGGAACAAGAGCGTAAAGAAGAAGGAAAAGGGTCAGAGAAAGGCCAACAGCAGCGTGAAGAAAACAGCAAAAAGTGGTGGAACTTCTGGGAGTAATGCGAGGGCCTTACATCACCAATTCATTTCAACCTATCAGCACAGCCTTGTGTGACCGCTAAGTCATTGGTTAAACATTATGACCAGTTAAAGATAAGTCTCAACCTGTTCAGGAATACATGAACTAACTTGTATTGGCTGAGGCTTATCTGTAGTTAGAATCACTGTAGCAAGATAGAAGTTTCAAGCAGGTGGTGTGCTTCGCCGCTTAGGTGCGGTAGCTCTGCCATGATCTTTTTAAACTTGTCGTCGATTGACTCTGCTTCATTCAGCGATCGAAAAGCCAGTACAGCCTGTTCAGGCTCGCTGTTCACATAACCTTTCAATGTATCTAGCTGAATTTTATTGGCATTTTCAACTTTTGCTAACGCGACATTAATTGCTTCGATGTTAATTGTTAACTCATTGATTTTAAACATTTTTATTATTTGTGGTTTGTTGCTAATGCGCGCACATTACCACAATGATTTTTGCAGATATTGACCAAGATTATTAAATTGGAACAATTTTGAAAATCATTAAAAGCTGAACTGCAATGTGTGATTTGGATAGGTGTCAGAAATACGAAGCAATTTATGGAGTTAATAGCTTTGGTTGGTCACTTAGCGTTGATTCGTCAATCCAAGCTTAAATAAAATAAGTTTAGTCAGTATAGATTTAATGATTATGGACTTAGCAAACGGCGAAAATTTTTGAATAGGGTGTCGCTGGAAGAAAGTGCGTAATGAAGCTTAAGGAGAAGTTGGAGCGTGCAGCGGGAATCGAACCCGCATCATCAGCTTGGAAGGCTGAGGTAATAGCCATTATACGATGCACGCACACTGTCTTATGAGTCAGACTGAGGCGTTAAGAGACTGGAGCGTACAGCGGGAATCGAACCCGCATCATCAGCTTGGAAGGCTGAGGTAATAGCCATTATACGATGTACGCACATCGTCTTAACGAGAGTGATAATGCCACATCTAACTGAAAACGAAACCTTTTTCTTTCATTTTTATTCTAAGTGCTCGCATAACCACCACACCGCTAGTTTTTCAATCATGTTCGGCGTTTTCAGAGTGAATAAAATGTGACTAAACTCTCGTTAAACGGAGGGCGAGAAACAATGGAAAATCCCCCGCTATTTCTGTGACAAATTCGGTTTGATTTATAAACCAGTTTGTTGGTGTTAGCTTGTCATAAAACCCATACAAATTAAGGAATTTGGAGTGTTAACATAAACTGATTTTTAATCGTGTTTTGGCGTCCATTAATAACAATCTGAATGCATAAATTTAACTTATTAGTCGGTCAAAACATTCAGTAAACTAATCCCAAATGAGTAGAGTTATAGAGACTTCTAAGCCTTTGCAGAAAAAAGTAACGAGTTCAGTTGATAATTCACGCAAAAGTCTCGTCATTCCGTCTGTCGTTTGGTACATTTGCCGCACATTTTGTCTCCCCTAAAATACCCATGCCTTCTCAGTTCCGAATTAACAAAATTGTTGAAATTGGTGATACTCTTCACCGCAGTGGTTGCGCTCCGTATAAGCTTGAAAAATATACACAATATTATGCTAAAAAGCATGGTGTGGATGTGATGATCCAAGCAACGCCAACCGCGATTAATTATCAGTTTCCAGACGATAACAACGCTGTGATTCTAAAGCGTCTAAAGCCTGCGTCGATTAATCTGAGTTTGTTGGCCAATACGATCATTCGTATTAACCAACCGAGTAGTGAGCCTGTACCAGAGCCTGTCGGTTACTCTAAATTCGTGACGGCACTTGCCAATATGGGTATTCCGCCTGCTTATTTGATGCTGGTGGGCAGTACGTTGGAAGCGGTGGGCTTTTCTGCGTTATTGGGTTTGATGGTGTGGGTATGTCAGCAAGTTCTTCATTCACGTCGTGCTATCGCGGTTGAGTTCATCTCGGCACTGCTAACCGGTATCTTCGTGGCGTTTCTGGCGAGCACAGGGTTGCCGATTCCGGTGTGGGCGTTGTGTATCGCCTCGATTGTCTTGTTTGTCCCCGGGTTATCCATAGCTAACGCATTAGAATGTTTGGCGTTTAATGACTTGGTTTCTGGTACCAGCTTGCTAGGGCAGAGCGCCTTAACCCTGATTAAGCTGTTTGTCGGGATTATCATGGGGCTCAACATCGGTGAAGCGATATGGGGACAAGCGGTCTCCATCGACTATACCAATGCGGTACCGATGTGGATGCACATATCTGGCTTGGTGCTGATCTCTGTTTCTATCGGTGTGATGTTCAATGCGCGACCTAAAGACATCTTACTTGGTTTACCAGTAGCGGTTCTCGGTATGTGGGGCCCGTTCTATCTAGGTTTTGATAGTGGTTGGGTTGTCGGTACTTGGGTTACGACGGTTCTTATTACTTTGTACGGAACTTGGATTGCTAAAAAGATGGAGCTCACGGGCTCTATTTATATCGTGCAAGGGATCATCATCTTGGTTCCGGGTAGCCGAGTATTAGTGAGTGCCAGCCAATCGGTGTTTGAACAATCGATTCTGCCTATCCCGAGTATTGGTTTGTCGGCGTTATTCATGTTCTCTGCAATCGTGGCAGGGCAAATCACCGCTTACTCGATTTACTCACCAAAAGTCGAACGTTAAGCCGTTCCGCTTTTCAAACCTTTAAACAAACACAGCTTAGCGGCTGTGTTTGTTCGTTTTAGGTACTGCTCTTTTTTAAGACAATTAGCTCTCCGTAAAACTTGTTAGATTTATGCTCGCTAAGCCTGACAAGAGCCATTAAAATGGAACAAATTCTATTTAAATGAAGTATTAACGTATGTCCTTACCTCCTTGTCCGCAATGCCAATCTAAATATGTCTACCCAGACCAAAACAACCTAATCTGCCCTGAGTGTGCCTATGAGTGGAATCCGGAAGAAGAACGTTTAGAAAGAGAAGCTGCGCGTGTTAAGGACGTGAATGGCGTTGTATTGGAAAGTGGCGATAAAGTTACCTTCATTAAAGATCTAAAAATTAAAGGCAGTTCTAGCGTACTGAAAATCGGCACTAAAGCCGTGATTCGACGCATCAACGAAGGCAAAGATCACCAGCTAGATTGCAAGTTGGATGGTGGCGGTGAAATGTTGGTTACGGCGAAGTACGTTAAGAAGCAATAGTCGATAATCGGTCAAAATTGCGAGTTGCTACTGAACTAAATAGCGTAAAACCGGCGGAGAATTAACATCATATGGACATGGTTAAAGCTGCTCTTTCGCATTCAACTGCCTTTCATCACTATGTGAACGCCTGTGTTGAAGATGGGTTAGATATTTACACGGGCATTTCTGATGGCAGTGATGCCTATTTAGAAAGACGAATTGCTTATTCAAAAGGTGGGGGTTTGCCAGAAGGGTGGACGCCTGCTTCTACTTATTTTTGTTTCGAGTCTGGACGTATTCTTGGAGTGATAAGAGTTCGTCATGGCACCAGTCCGTACATTCACGGTGTCATCGGACATATCGGCTACGAGACTTTGCCACAAGCGAGAGGGCGGGGTATCGCAAGTCATATGTTGTCTTGGGTTCAACGGTACGTATTGTCCGAAAGCGCTATTATTACGTGTGAGAGGGGCAATATAGCTTCGCAAAAGGTCATTGAGAAGTGCGGTGGACAATTCCTGAGTACCTTTTATTCAGAGCAAGATAAACACGAAGTCTTACGTTACCAACTAGAACCAAAATGAACATTTAAGCGTGGCATCTTTTGGTTTGTTCGGGGTTACTATGTCCCGGTTTAAACGAAAATGAAGCCATAGCCAATTATTGTTGGAGGTATTTTGAAGTATTCAACAAGACCTGCTCAGTCATCAGATTATGAATTTCTGTTCGAGCTAAAAAAGGCGGCTGAATATGAGCCAATCAAGGCTGTTTTTGGCTGGGATGACCAAATTCAACGAGACATACACGCCGAAGAGTGGGCAGAGGAAAGGCCTGAAATCATTGAGTATCAGGGCAAAGCGATTGGCAGTGTGTTGCTGCAAGATAAAGGTGACCACTTCTACTTTTGCCGATTTTTCTTGCTGCCTGAATATCATGGTAAGGGTATTGGAAGCCAAGTTTTGACTGATTGTTTAGCTCACGCAGACAAGCTCAGTAAGCCAGTAGAGCTGTGTTATTTGCAAGGTAATCGAGTTGGGGAGTTGTATCTCCGATTTGGTTTTGAAATCACCTCGCAAAACGATCAGTTTGTGTATATGTTGCGCAAGTAGATATACATTTAAAATGATCACACCGTGTCTGTAACTTGATAGGCACCTGACACTTATCTAACGTAAAACCTTGTAAAGCTCCCTATGCTTGATGACTAAGCGATTACACTTAGAAAAGATCGAGCGTAAGGGAGTGTGCAATGAATTATTACCCGACTTCAAAAATCGTGGGTGAACAAAGGTTTGGCTTTGGGCCAAAACTAGGTCAAACAACCTATTACTCTCCTGTAGAACAGTTGGATAAAAAGCCATTCGTTCACCAAGCTATACAAGACTTACCGAGTACTGAATCTACTCTGATTAAAGTAGGAGAGAATCGTGTACAACGAATGAAGGCCAAGGGTGACGAACAACAGATGCAAGCCACGAAGAAAGAAGCGCAGTCTTTTCTTCGAACGCAGTATCGACAACAAGCTCAAGCTCGCCACCTACAAAGTGTTGAAACTCCTTATGGTTTTCAAGAGCGCATCATTCAGTTTTGGAGCAATCACTTCGCCATCTCGGTCGATAATCGAAAACTGATGCCCTTGGCCGCCAGCATTGAAAACGATGTGGTTCGCCAGCATTGGAATGGTAACTTTGGCGAGATGCTGATGGCTTCTTCTAAACATCCTGCGATGCTTCTGTATCTCGATAATCAACTCTCGATTGGTCCCAATTCAAAAGTCGGAAAGCGCCGTAATAAGGGGCTCAATGAGAACCTCGCTCGTGAGATCTTAGAACTCCACACTCTTGGCGTTGACGGTTCTTATACTCAGCAAGATGTTATTGCTTTAGCAAAAGGCATTTCAGGCTGGGGCATTAAATTCAAATCTCCTGATGCTGGTTTTCGATTCGCTAATAATCTGCATGAGCCAGGAAGTATCACACTGCTTGGAAAGTCCTATTCTCAATCCGGGGTCTCGCAAGGAGAGTCGTGTTTAAAAACCTTAGCGACCCACAAAGACACTGCTGCGCACTTGGTTGATAAGCTTTGCCAGCATTTCATTGGCGACATATCTAAAGAACTCTCAGAGCAAATGGTTGCTGAATATCTGAAAGGCGAGGGAGATTTACTGCCTATCTATCGCTTGTTATTGAACAGCGCTGAGGCGAGTAAACCTAACCCTAATCGTTTTAGACCGCCGAAGGAGTGGCTGTTTGCCGTTCTTCGTAGTGCCGATATTTCTTTAAACGAGAAACAGGCATTCAATGCACTCAACAATTTAGGGCAGCCTCCTTTTAAACCGGGTTCACCTGCAGGCTGGTCGGATCAAGACAGAGACTACAATAGCCCTTCGGCGTTGACTCAACGTATGCAAGTTGCGAATAGGCTTGCGTCTGCTGCAATAAAATCGGCTAAAGCGTCAGGAGTTAAGCCGAAAGCGGTAGTGGATAAAGTGATCGCGGGTTTATATGGCGATGCTATTGATGAACACACCCAAATTGTATTGAACAAAGCCGACAGCGCTGCAATGCAACTTTCCCTGTTGTGGCTAAGTCCGCAGTTTCAATATCGTTAGGAGTGGGTATGAAAAAGTCAGATTGTTCTCAGAATAAAGCGCCACATAGTATTAACCGCCGCCAGTTCATGGGTATTGCGGCGGCTGTTGGCGTCAGTGCGATGCTGCCATTTCCAAGCTTTGCCAAAACAGGTTCAGACAATATCTTCATTTGGGTATCACTGCGTGGCGCGATGGATGGTTTAAATGTTGTAGTGCCGCATGCCGATCCGGATTACTCTAATTTGAGACCCAACATCGGATTAAAACCTGAACAGCTAGTGAAGTTGGATGATTTCTTTGGGCTTCACCCATCCCTAAAGCAATGCCATCAATGGTATGAGAGTAACGAACTCAGCTTTGTACACGCTTGTTCAACCGCTTATCGCGAGCGCTCACATTTTGATGGACAGAAGATATTGGAGAATGGCACTTCCGACCCGTTTAACACCGTAGGGTGGATTAACCGTTTACTCACGTTGAGCTCAGAAAAATACGATGGAATAGCGATTGATTCGGGCTTACCACTCATCATGCAGGGCGAATCGACCGTGGCAAGTTGGTACCCAAACCGCTTAAAAACACGTGATAAACAAACGGAACTGCTGGAAGAGTTGTTTCAAAGTGACCAAATGCTGTCTTCAAACTTTGAAAGTGTCATGAAGATAGATCAACTGGTAGGCGACCAAGGTGTCGGCAAACAGTTTAAATCATTGATGGGTAAAACAGGCGACATATTGTCGGCTGATAACGGACCAAACATCGCAGCGTTAGAACTCGGTGGGTGGGACACTCACGCCAATCAAGGCAACGTAAATGGACGGTTGAGTAATCAGCTTAAAACTTTGGATGTTGGGTTAGCGGCTCTCAAGGCTTCACTTGGTGATCGTTGGCAGAAGACAGTGATCATTGCAGCCAGTGAATTTGGTCGAACAGCAAAAGAAAATGGCACTAAAGGAACCGACCATGGCACCGGCAACGTCATGTTTGTTGCGGGTGGTGCGCTGCCATCGTTGAAAGGAGTGGGGGGTAAGGTTATTGCCAATTGGCCGGGCTTGAGCCAAAGCCAGCTATATGAGGGCCGAGACCTTAATCCAACGACTGATATGCGCTCGGTTATCAAGGGCGTGCTCTACCAACATTTATCGGTAGAAGTGAAAAAACTCAACATTATCTTCCCTGATAGTGCCGATATTAGACCGATGAATCTTGTTTAGAGATTTACCAAGACCCTGTTAGATGCGATTCAGTCGTTTGAATCGCATTCTATTTCTGACTCGCTTGTTTACGATTTAATTGCCAACAGTGCTCCGAACGTCACTAAGCCAAATCCACACGCTTGATTAAGCCTTTTCTTTGCTCTCAATAGATGCTTTTGCAATGTACTCGAAGTAAACAGCATAGCGACAATCCCAAACCACAAGCCGTGAAGAAAAATCATATAAAGTCCATAGCCGAGTGCGACATGCTGGTTCTCTGCATCAGGTGAGATGACTTGAGTGAAGATGCTCAAGAAGAACAACATGGTTTTTGGGTTGAGCACGTTACACAAAAAGCCCTGGGCTAAATAGCGCCAAACACTGGTGCTTTGCTTCGTATCTTCCATCGGTGCAAGTTTGTTGTTTGCGCTCAGGATACCTTTTAGCCCTAGATAAATAAGGTAGGTTGCACCTGCGTATCTAATCATGTCAAACAGCTGCTCATTCTGTGAGATTAAGTAACTGATCCCAAGCATTGAATAACTGATGTGAACACAAATCGCTAAACTCACACCGACTGCAGTCCAAATTCCTGCTTGTCTTCCTTGATTGACACTGTTTTTCAAAACTAAAACGAAATCAGCGCCTGGGCTGATAACAATCAATAGTCCCAATACTGCTAGGCTTAACCACTCCATAATGACTCCAACTCTTTATATTTGATGAGCCAGCATTGTATGGTTTTTTATTGCTGCCTATAATCGAAATGAATTCCACCTATCTGTGAGAAAAAATCACACATGAGACATTTGAAAGCATTTCATATTTTCCACGTAGCAGCGCATTCGAGTAGTTACAGTGAAGCGGCGGATAAACTCAATATCACACATGGCGCGGTGAGTAAGCAGATCAAGGTATTGGAAAATCACTTATCCCAAGTTTTGTTTTACAAACAGGGCAGGAATGTGTGTCTCACCAAAGAAGGGGAATTACTCAAAGGTTACACAGAGCAAGCGTTCCAAGCCTTGGAGACTGGAGTCCATAAGCTTAATCAGCTGAATCATCAAGCGTTGGAAGTTTCATGCGAACCCACATTGACCATGCGTTGGTTAATGCCTCGACTCGGTGATTTCTATAACGAATCCGGAATTGATGTTCGATTGTCGACTGCTGGTGGGCCTGTGAACTTGAATGCGACAGGGCTCGATATGGCGATTCGCCGAGATGACTTTAAATTAACCGAGCGTTACGAACAGATACCACTAGTTGAAGAGTGGGTAGGCCCTGTGTGTTCCCCGGGTTATTGGCAGCAGGTAAAAGATAACTTAGATGATGTGAAATTACTGCACAGCAGTACACGGCCAGGTGCTTGGAGTCATTGGGGTGCTATCACTATAGATAAAGTTAATGGTGGAGAGTGGTCAAAAGCTCGAGCGAACCAAACATTTGCACACTTCTACTTTTGCTTTCAGGCGGCTGTCGATGGGTTAGGCATAGCGCTTGGGTCTTATCCACTTGTCGCCGACGATCTTGAAAGAGGTAACTTGATCGCGCCGTTTGGCTTCGTACCTTCTGGTCACCAGTACATATTGCTCACGCAAGATAGCAACCGTGAAGAGCCAGAAAGCCCGTTTGTTGTTTGGCTGAAGAATGAGTTATCGCAGTGTGTTCCAACTTTATAGGAACGACATCCGACCTAGAAGTGTGCTTGTCTTATGTCAGGCTCTAGTTCGTTGTTGTGGAAATCACTCAATAGGCAAAGACAGCACGCCACCATTGAGTTCGACTTGTTTTAGCCATTCGGTTGGAATTTCGCCATCTTCTTCGTAGAAACACGCCGCTAATACCGCGCCAATTACAATCGCACGCCCGCAGCTGTCACCGCCACATAAGATATTGTCTCGAATGCCTTGTTGATAACTCTGAGCACCTGCAATGATGCGAATCAGCAAGGGGAACGCAGCGCTCAATTCGCAATGCAATCCAAACTTCTTCGCGGCATCTGTAATCGAAAGCTCAGGATCAGCCAGTGCTTCGTCGATTTGATCGTGTATGAACTTGCTACAGGTTTGTCGCACCATTTCTACCGATTGCAGTGGCGAGTTGCCTTGAATTGCCGCTTGAATCAGTAGGGTGATGGCTTGTGCCCATTCCACGGCTTTGTCGTTGTTGTTGGTCACTCGTACCGCACTCTCTACCATTGCCGGTAAGGTGTGAGAGGTGTAAGTACACGCCACTAAAGGAATGATCTTTGAGACTGCGGGGAGCTGTGTATCATCCGCGCCACAGGCTGTAATCGGGGCATTTGCCAATTCTAATTGATGGATGTTCAGCAAGCTCATACGAGTCGCTTTATCAATGTAACCTTGCCAACTGCCACCAAAATCAAACCAGAAACGGAAGTGCTTAATGTAACTCGCTTCGTCGTAGTGTTGATTATCGGCTAGGCTATCGACCATCGCCAATAACTGAGCACCGTATTGTGATTGGTCGCCAGCGGTTTTACCTTGGTGGGCGAAGTAGCCTTTGTCTTGATAATCGAACTGGTTTGGTGAGCGAAATTCTGGTTCAAAACCCGCCACGTGCAAGATCCTCTCTTGGTCATATAGCCAGTGCAGCCCCATTGAAGCAGCGTCTCCAACCAATGCGCCAACAACGGCGTAAAAAGCTCTTTCTTTATGATTGTCCATGCTGAGTGAAGTCCTTGAGAAGATCCAATGGAATTTGATACTTCAAGTATAGTGACTAAATGATGGGTTTGCTGTGTTTCAGTAGAGAGTTTTCAAGCAATTAATCCTGATTGGTCAATGAGTTAAACCAATCAGGGTAAGTGGATGAATATTATGACTTAGGTGGCTATGTTGACATCTAACAGACGCTTGAATACACGTCTAAATAAACAATGACACTAGCGGTTAAGGTAAACACTCGAGCGTTGTTCAATGACTTTGAAAATACGTGAAAGGGTGAAACATAACGCGAAGTAAACCGCACCAACAATCAGCCAGATCTCGAAGATCAAACCGGAAGAGTTCGCCATTTCAGTGCCAACAAATGTCATCTCTTGAATCGAAATCAGGGATACAATCGAGGTATCTTTTACTAGAGAAATTGCCTGACCTGCTAAAGGCGGTGTGATGGCCGTTAATACTTGCGGGCCAACCACAAATCGATACTTAGACAACGCCGATAAGCCGAGTGAATCGGCCGCTTCCCATTGCCCTTTAGGAATACTTTCTAAGCCAGCTCGAATCACTTCTGCGATGTAAGCCGAAGAGAGCAAACCAATACAGATAACACCAGACGCCAAGTTTTCCCAAAGGTTAGCAGGACCAAACAGAAAGGCTTGAACAGCGTTAATCTCGCCGTTGTGTTCACGCAAGATACTTTCTAAACCAAGTAATGGAATCAGTTGGTTTGAAACGAAAAAATAGAATATGAAGACAAACACCAGCGGCGGAATATTTCGAACCAACTGGATAAAAATCAGTGCAGGGGTACGAAAGAAAGTGATTTTAGAGTGCCTTGCAACGCCAAGTAATGTACCAAAAGAGAGTGCTAACACCATACTCCAAACACTCAAGCGCAGTGTCGCGATCAAGCCTTGGAAAAAGTAAGGAATATTGCCTTGAGAAGGCGGAATGAAAATCAGGGTAAACGCATCTTCCCAGCGCCACTGGTAGTTAATACCAACAGCGGAACGATAATAAAGCCAGCCTGCAAACACACAAATGACAGCTAGTAACACGCCATCTAAAAGGTTAAGGCGTTGATACCAAGGCTTCATATGAACGTTGGGCTTAGGTGTTGTTAATGCGCTAGTACTACTCACGTCATTCCTGTTTAAACGATAATAATTGATGTGTTGTGAGAGGTGGCTATGAGGTCATAGCTATCTCGTTGTTTTTAACAAGGCAGCGCAAACAATGCACTGCCTCGATTCACTAGCAAAAGTTCTGATTACTGACCTTGAGCAATCTGGTCTTGCCAATCTAGAGTAGAGAACCAGTACTCGTAACGCTCTTTCAACCAACCGTCTTCAGTACGTGCTTTGATCCACTCGTTGAAGAATTCTGTCTTGTCAGTTTCACCTAGGCGAACTGCAAATGCTTCATTACCTTTTGATAGGCGTTCTTCGAATGGAATAAATAGCGTGTCTGCGTTTTTAATCGCTTCGTGTTCTGGTTTCGGGCTAGACGCGATAACCGCGTGTGCGTTGCCGTTTAATACTTCTTGGAATGCTTGAGCATCGTCATCGAACTGTAGAACTTTCGCTTTAGGGAAGGTTTCACGAGCTACTTGCACTGTGAATGCACCACGACGCGCTGCAATTTTTACACGGCGAGAATCAAAATCAGAGATTTGTGTAAAACCTTCTGCTAGCTCTTTATTCGCTGCCAGTTGAACGCCAGAGTGCGAGTAAGGTTCAGTGAACAATACGCTTTTAGCGCGAGCTTCAGTGATAGACATACCGCCAATGATTACATCAAACTTGTTCGAAAGTAGAGAAGGAATAATGCCATCCCATGCCGTCGGTACGAATTCAACTTTCCAGCCAGAATCTTCAGCAAGACGTTTTGCTACATCGATTTCAAAGCCAACAAGATCGCCTTGTTTGTTACGCATCGCCCAAGGAACAAATGTCGACATACCAACGCGTAGAGAGCCACGTTCGTTTATTTTGTCTAGGTTAGGCGTTTCAGAAGCAAGTGCAGGCAAACTGACGGCAAGCGCAAGTAGGGCTGTAATTGCGGTTTTAAATAGCTTCATGCTGATAAATCCTTATTGTGTTCGCCAGTTAGCTCCGAGCTTATGCTCAAGCCAAGCTGCAACGGCAGAAAGTGAAAGTGTAAGTGCAAGGTAAATGATCGCCACAGAGAACCAAATCTCAAATGGCATCGCGGTTTCAGAAACTATGTTTCTGGCTTCGGTTGTTAGGTCAAAGATAGCCATGACACTCACAATCGAAGAGTTTTTGATAAGAGAGATCACTTCATTAGTCAAAGGTGGCAAGGTGCGTTGCACCACCTGAGGAAGAATCACATCCCAGTAAGTATAGGTCTTTGATAAACCCAAAGATTGAGCTGCTTCAAATTGTCCTCTCGCAATACCATTTAAACCAGCACGGAAGATTTCGGCGGTGTAAGCACCTTGGAAAAGTGCCAAGGCCAAAACGGCAGTGCTAAAACGATCCAGCCCTAATACGGGGCCAAATACAAAATAGAGCAAATAAATTTGTACTAATAACGGCGTGTTACGAATCAACTCAACATAGCTGGTGGCTAAGGTGCGTCCAACCACCGAATTGGAGTTTCGCAATAGGGCTGTGGTTAAGCCAATCACCAGCGTTGCAACCAAAGAAATCAAAGAGATATTGATGGTAACTAGTAGCCCTTCAACTAATTCTGCAGGCCACCATTCACCATCTTCATAGAAAGCAATATAGTCCGGCACACGCTCCCATTGCCAGCTGTATCCCATGGTTTGTGCACCAGAGTCGAGAATCCAAACAACAGCAGACGCCAGTACAACAATCTGTACCAAAGCAGATAGGGCGGGTTTAATAATTCGAATCAACATCAATAAGTCAGGATCTGATTTAGGAACGCTTGAGTACGTTCATGTTGAGGGTTTTCAAAGAGCGCTTGTGGGGTATTCGATTCCACAATTTGTCCTTCATCCATGAAGATAACGCGGTCGGCCACTTGTTTTGCAAAGCCCATTTCGTGGGTGACACACACCATAGTGATGCCTTCGCTCGCCAGTTCAACCATCACATCGAGTACTTCGTTGATCATCTCCGGATCAAGCGCTGAAGTGGGTTCATCGAACAAGAGTAATTCCGGCTTCATACACAGAGAACGGGCGATAGCCACACGTTGTTGCTGGCCGCCAGAAAGTTGCACTGGGTATTTGTTGGCTTGTTCTGCAATGTGCACACGCTCGAGATAGTGCATTGCTATCTTTTCGGCTTCTTGTTTGCTTTTTTTAAGCGTACGAATTGGAGAAAGAGTAAGGTTCTCAAGCACGGTAAGATGGGGGAATAAATGAAAGTGCTGAAACACCATTCCGACTTGGCCCGGTGTGTTGAACTTACTCGGGAGTACTTGTTCTAGCACGGAAAGTTCGCCACTTTCGAAAGGTTCTAGCTGATTGATGCAACGGATCAAGGTTGATTTACCCGAACCAGACGGCCCGCAAATCACCACTATCTCTCCTTGTTCAATATTTAAATCGATACCCTTTAGGGCATGAAAATCACCATACCACTTGTTAAGTGACTTAAACTTAACCATTTCCTTGAGATTGTTCAAATCGTTGTTCATACCTAGTAAAGAGACAGGTTTACCTTAACAATATAGAAATATGATTGCACATAAAATTAGGGACTTATGAGAATTTAATAGCATCTTATAGGGCAAATTAAAAAGCAGCGCTCAAAATGAACGCTGCTTCTGTTGTACGAAAGAAAAAAGTAATGGGTTCAGTCAGATGTGAAAATTCATCGTTGTATGACCACTATCTTTACTTTCTCTCTATTTTCCCGATTCTTAGTGAATCGCAGACTCTAGAATCTCACGTGTTTTCTCTGGCGTGATTGCTTGATTCTCACCAAGTTGTAGGTAGCCGTGTGATTCAAGTTGAGCGACAACATTGTCAATCGCCGTTGCTTTGTTTGTTTCGTAGCCGTCAAACATGGTTGCTACGTCTAGGCTGTGGTAGAACGCTTCGATTGCAGCGATTGTGCGTTCTGCTAAATCAGCACCCGCTTCTAGGCCAAATACGTTACGACCCATTTGCTCTAGCTTGCCACGTTTTGCTTCGATTTGGTTACGAAGTAGTGAAGGTTGAACAATCGCAAGCGAACGTGCGTGGTCTACGTGCCATAGTGCTGTGAATTCGTGGCCAATCATGTGAGTTGCCCAATCTTGAGGAACACCCGTACCAATTAGGCCGTTAAGCGCTTGGTTTGCTGTCCACATTAGGTTTGCACGCCATGCGTCGTTGTCACGCTCGTCGTATTGCTTACCCAGTACAAGTAGGTTCTTAAGCAGTGTTTCCGCGTAACCGTCTTGAACCATCGCGTCTGTTGGCATCGTGATGTATTGCTCACACACGTGTACCCACGCATCAACTAAACCGTTGATCAATTGGCGCTCAGGTAGAGACTTCATTACATCTGGGTCCATAACCGCAAACTTAGGCTGTACTGCAGGGTTAAGGAAAGCAAGCTTCTCTTGAGTCGCTTTACGCGTGATTACCGCACCCATGTTAGATTCAGAACCTGTCGCAGGAAGTGTCAGTACCGCACCGATTGGCGTCGCTTCAGTTACTTGGTGTTTGCCCGTTAGGATGTCCCAACCGTCGCCGTCATATTTAGCCGCTGCAGCAACGTACTTAGAGCCGTCGATTACTGAACCACCGCCAACAGCGATAATGAATTCTACGTTTTCTTCTTTAACAAGAGCGACTGCTTTGTCTAGCGTCTCTTTGGTAGGGTTTGCTTCAACGCCAGAGAACTCAATCCAAGAGTGATCTTTTAAAGCTTCTACAACTTGGTCGTATACACCGTTGCTCTTGATTGAACCGCCACCATAGATGACCAGTACTTTCTTCGAAGTATCAACAGCTTGGCTGATAGCGTTGATTTGGCCTTGACCGAAATGGATAATAGTAGGGTTAACGTAAGTAAATTGCATCAGAGATTCCTTGTGTAAAGCGAAATTTGTTATTTTGGTTTATTGCTCAATTTCTATATTTGCATATTAGTACAGTAATCTAGGTCAATGAAGAGCTGTTCCTCCAAATAAATTGCCTATTTCTACAAACTTGATATTCTTCCTCTGCTTTAGCTTACTTACTCTTAGCACTTAGAATGGAAAGTCGCCACTTATGAAAACACTCGCTCAGTTATTACAGTCTTATGTTGAACACAAAGGTTGGGATGACCTTGAAGGGATCAGAGAAACTGAAATTAGCGGTGTGTGGTTGTATCGAAGCAGTGGCGGGAATCAGCGTCAGCCATTTACTTACCAGTCTGGCATTATCATGCTCGGACAGGGCAAAAAGAACATCTACATTGGTGAAAGGCCAGTGACTTACGCTGCAGGTGATTATCTTGTGGTGGGTGTGCCAATGCCGTTAGAGTGCGAAGCCTTGCCTGTTAATGGCGAACCATTGCTTGGTTTGTCGATAAGCATTGATTCTCAACGTTTGCATAGCTTAGTCAAAAAGCTCGAAGACCAAGGCTTTCTAGAGAGCTACTGCAACAAGCATAAACAGAACTCGAGTGGCTTAGAATCGACGCCGATGGAAGAGCAAATGCTAGAGAGCTTTACCCGGTTGGTGAAAACGCTGCATTGCGACATTGAAGCCAATATATTGGGCGATGCGATGGTGACAGAGATTGTCTACCGCGCATTAACCGGTTCAGAAGGGCGTGTGCTGTTTGATTTAGCTCATCATGATGGCCATTACGCACGTGTCGCTAAAGCGCTGTCTAAAGTGCATGAAGAATACGACCAAACCATCACTGTTCAATCGCTGGCTGACGAAGCCAACATGAGCGTGTCTGCCTTCCACTATGCATTCCGTAATGTCACTTTTGAATCACCACTGCAATATTTGAAGAAGGTTAGGCTCAACAAAGCGAAAGAGCTGATTCAACTAGAAGGCCTTCGTATTAGTGATGCTGCACGTCGAGTCGGTTATTCTAGCCCATCCCAATTCAGTCGCGAATTTAAGCGCCACTTCAATACTACTCCAAGAGCGGTTTAGTTCTTCTTTCAACGAAACTATGTGTTGAGAGCTATAATGCCAAAAGCTATGGTGACGATTGCTCATATTTGTTGAATTATATGAGTAAATGTATCTAATCATAGGCATTGTCAGATTGTAGGTATTTGATTCTCGAATATATTATTAACGTACTTATATAAAATAAGCTCTCGAAAATAATTAATTAAATAGCCTAAGAGTTTATGCACAGGTATAGGGGAGAAACTCACTAACTTAGCTATTAACGAAGTTTTAGTGTGAACAACCTATCAAATATTATCTAAAATTCTGGAATTACTCACCGTACTATCAGAGAGAGTATTCAGGATTATTGAATAGACTTAAAATTAAAGATAATTTAGCAGTTGATAAAGCCTAGTACGACGGATAATTAGTCGTTTGATGACTAATTATTCTGTAACTTGCTGATTTATAGTCAACTGAGAGTCTGATGGATATCACGTTTACCCTAAAATAATTCACTTAACATGGCGCTACTTTAATCATTCTTTCAAATACGATTGTTAAATATAAATACGTATACCTATTTTATTAAAAGGATAATACCGATGAGTAGCGATATCATTAAAATTTCAAGAAACACTGAAAACGCACCAATTAATTCTGTATCTACACAAACGGTCGCTTTTTCTCATTATAATAACTTTTCTGCTCAACTTCCGATTGACCCTAAAACGGGTGAAATAGTCATCGGTGATATTAAAGATCAAGCAGCACAATGTTTGAATAATATTAAAGCGATTGTTGAAAGCATCGACCATGTTATGGATGATGTCGTGAAGATTCATGTTTTCGTTAAGAATATTTCTGATATCGATGCTATTGATGAAGTTTACAAAAGCTTCTTCCACAACAGTCTGCCAACACGCACTGTCGTGGGTGTCGCTGCACTGACAAACAGCGATGCGCTGGTTCAAATGGATGCTCTCATTTCTAACGGTGAAGGCACTAAACCACAAGCACCTTGCGCTCTAATTAAGGTATCAAGAAATACGGATAATGCACCTCAAAGTACTGTGTCCACGCAGACTGCTGCCTTTTCTCACTACAACAATCTTTCAGCTCAGTTGCCTATAGATGTAGCCACAGGTGAGTTGGTTGATGGTGGTATCGAAGCGCAAACAGCACAATGTCTATCAAACATCAAAGCTATTCTAGAAAGTATCGGTCATGTCATGAATGATGTGGTTAAAACGACTATCTACCTAAAAAATATCGCAGATGCGGAAGTGGTAAATGAAGTATGTGCTAAATTCTTCCCAAGCTACGTTCCTGCTCGTACTGTTGTTAACGCAGCTGAATTACCAATGGGTGCTTTAATTCAAATTGATACATCCATTTCACATGGCGACGGTACACCGCCGCAATTACCAGAAGACACTCGCTTACTGGTTATTGAAACCAATAATACTGTTTCTGCACCATTCATGCCTTATTCGCATACTGTTGCTTTCTCTCACTACAATCATATTTCAGCCCAATTACCTTTAGATCCGAAAACAAATGAAATCGTTGCTGGCGGGGTAAAAGAACAAGCGGAACAATGTTTAAACAATATTAAGGCGATAATTGAAAGCGTTGACCATAGCATGGACGATACGGTGAAAATTAATATTCAACTTAAGGATATTTCAGATATTGATGTGGTAAACGAAGTCTACACCACATTCTTTAATGCTGAGCTGCCTGCAAGAACGGTAGTAGGGGTTTCAGAAATCCCAATGAATGCTTTAGTACAAATTGATGCTGTCGTTTCTAACTGTGAAGGGACACCTCCACAAGGCGTTGTTGCATAAATCAATTGAACCCTTCTCGATAATATCGATCAGATCTCGGTTTAGCTTCCAAATAGGGAGCAAACTCAACAGGCCGAGATCTGATCCGTTCACTTCATTACTCAAGTCCATCGAAGCGACACACCTAAGCTTATCCCGTAAACATGGTATTTATAAGGTTGAAGTGTTTTAATATGAAAAACAGACGCTTAACGTAATAAAGAAAACCAGTTTATGCAATTTCGAGCCATTTTACTGCTATGCCTTACCCTAATAGGGTGTTCGTCCAATCAAGAGTTGGTACCCGACCCAACAACCATCACGCTATTTTATGGTGATACATCCATCGCCGCAGGTGTTTTAGAGGATAAAACATTCAACTCAGTCCTTGCCGATAGGGTTGAAAGCGTTACGTTTTCGGGCTCAATATCAAAGAAAGACTCTGGCTATTTTGTCGATATGTTAGTGATTCGAGAAACAAAAGAGCCACGTTCAACACGACAGCTTAACACCTCGCTTCTAATGAAACCGGGAGAGTTAGTAGATGTTGGCGGCGTGAATAACGATGTGTTCAGGGTAATCCTCGAGTAACAAAAATAAAGTGTTCAATTAATCTGATTTTTTGCTTTACCTCAACCTAACTTCAAGTCTTAAGCTTCTCTTACTGATTAAGAAGGAGCTTATTATGCAAAATAACTACATAAAAGAACTCGCCGTTAAAACTTACCAAGAAGACCTTCAAAAAGAGTACGTTAGATCTAAAGCTCAGCCATTCCACGCCCCAAGTTTTATCGGTGGGGTGCTGTTGTCAGTTGTGCTGGTAGGACTGTTTTAATTTATGCAGAATTTCTGATCCATTGCCAACTCTCAACATATCTATTTGCTGCACTTTAATGGCTACGGCACAATCTCTTAGGTTGAATTGTGACGCTAATGTCGAGAGGAAGTGAAGTATGGCAAGTCCAAGAGTATTAAAGTCACAGATTACTGATATTACCTGTGGCGAGAATGTCACTATCATCGAGCCAAGTAACGTTTATGGCTGTGAGCTTAAAGATGATGTGTTCGTTGGCCCCTTTGTTGAGATTCAAAAGAACACCGTGATAGGTGCGAGAAGCAAGATTCAATCTCACACCTTTATCTGTGAGTATGTGACCATTGGAAGTGACTGCTTTGTTGGTCACGGAGTCATGTTTGCCAACGACTTATTCAAAGAGGGCAAGCCAGATCCTAATCCTGAAAGTTGGGGGCGTACCTTGATAGCTGACAACGTCACGATCGGTTCTAACGCTACGGTTCTGTCTGTCAGCATTTGCGAAGGTGCAGTAATCGGCGCGGGCAGTGTGGTAACGAAAGACATCACCGAAAAAGGTATCTACGCAGGTAACCCAGCCAAGAAATTGAGAGGTTTACCGTAACCGTATTAATAAGCCGTGGTTCATGAATCATAAGGTGCGGCTTTTTAGGGAAACATTAGAGTATTTGTCATGGATGTATTTTTACACTTACTTCAACCGAATGACGCGAGTGCGCTTTTGGATTTTGAGGTCGAAAATCGAGAGTGGTTTGAGCAATTTATTCCAGTTAGGGGTGATAGCTTCTATTCAAATGCAGGTGTGACCGAGCAAATCACCAGCTTTCTAACTGAATACGAGAATGGTGAGATGATTCCTATGTTGATCAAAGATGCCAATGGCACTGTCTGTGGAAGAATCAACATCCGCGATATCGACCAGATCGCCCATAGTGGAGAGCTAGGGTATCGAGTAGGTCGTTCCTTTGCTTCAAAAGGCATTGCGTCTAACGCAGTAAAGCAGTTTCTACTCTATTTGGAGGAACAGACCAACCTTAAATATGTTGATGCCTATGCGTTAGTGGGCAATATCGGTTCCAACAAAATCTTATCCAATACCGGTTTTGAATTGGTCGAGTATGTTGAGAGCTACGCGGTGTTTAAAGGAGAACATCAAGATGCTAATTTTTATCGTAAGGTTTTAGCTGACTAGGTGACTATCAGTGCCTTATACATTAGAAGCTGGCAGCGTCCTTCTAGCCAGCTTCGAGTCTTTTTATTTAAAGGTTTAAGGTTACTTCTAGGTTTGGCCACTTCTAGATTTACGGTTACTTCTGAGGTTTGTTATGTTCGATTACGCTAATCGCGATAGCCAAAAACAGGATATCTTTCACTAGGAAGAAGTTAGTGACTAAGATGCCATCCGATACTTTCCAAGCGTTTGGCGTTGTAACCAGGAAGCTAAGTGTCACAACAAAGATAGCCGATGCAGCAATGCCTGAGTAGAAAGCTACTGTCGGCTTCTTAAATCCAACGATCAATCCAATCGCGACGATGATCTCCGCGCCACCCACCATGTTAGACACAGCTTGTACTGAGAACAGATTGTAAAGCCAGTTCATTGCAGGATGATTCGCGATTAGCGGTTCAATGAGCATCGCTTCAGTTGGCGTAAACTTATAAATTCCAATCCAAGCGAGCACTAATGCTACTCCAACCACGCCTAGGTTATATCCCACATTACTCTGTTTTAAATCATAGGTTTGAACATGCATAAAAGTACTCCATTTAATAAAATCCTTGAATATGACCGCAAGAGTTCAGATTAAATTTCGCATTGAGAATAATAATTAATATATTTATCTAGAGACTTATTGTCTCGATATGAACTTAAATACTGGTGATGTTGAGAACCGAAGCAATGTGTAGGCGATAGTGCTGTTCAAAAGGTACAGCGAGCCTTCCAATTTTTGTTTTCAATATTCACGATTTGGATTAGATTACGTTGACGTAAACCCCTAATTATAAGAAGAGAATCGCTCGTGAAAATCCATAGAATTAACCCGACCAAACGTTGGTCAGATGTAACTGTATTTAATGGCATCGCAAGTTTTGTTGAGGTACCAGAGACTGATACAACGGCAGGAATTAAGAGTCAGGTTCAGCAAATTTTTGATCAAGCTGAAGAAATGATGAGCTTGGTCGACAGTGACAAATCTCGCGTATTGTCGGTAACTATTTACCTAACAGATTTTGCCAATTTTGACGCGTTAAATGAAGTGTGGGAATCGTGGTTCCCTGAAGGCTGTGCGCCAAGCCGTGCATGTGTGAAAGCAGAACTTGCTAACCCTGAGCTATTGGTTGAGATGTCGTTTATGGTTGCTGCAGGTGAAAAATTCCAGTAATTGAAGATACTGATACCAACAACCTTATAGAACGTTATAAATACAAAAAAGCCACTCAGGTGAATCACTTGAGTGGCTTTTTAATTTTATACGCTCCCCGAAACTAAATCGGGTCAGGCATTAAACGAGACCTTGATCTCTGGCCATCTGTTTCGCGATTTTCGGTGCGTGCCATAGACACGGCAACAAGATGAACGATACAGGAACCGCAGTGATCACAATGAACGACTGTAGAGCGGAGATGCCGCCTGAACCCATTGAGATAAGTGCGATCGCTACCGCACCCATGATGATACCCCAGAAAGTACGTACCGCTGCGTTTGGCTCTGTCGTACCCGTCATTACCACACTGATGGTGTAAGTCATTGAGTCACCTGTTGTCACGATGAACGTGGTCGTCAGGATCAGGAACAGAATTGCAATCAGAGTTGGGAACGGCAGTTGCGCGGTAATTGCTAGAAGAACCGCCGGAAGGTTGAAGCCTTCGAACGCACTAGAAATCACACCTGGGTTCTCTAATTCAAACGCTAGACCACTACCACCAACGATGCTGAACCAGAAACACGTTACAAGCGGCGCAACGATGCTAATAGAAACGATCATTTGGCGAATAGTACGGCCACGTGAGATACGAGCAATGAAGATCGCCATCATTGGGCCATAACCTAAGAACCAACCCCAGAAGAACACAGTCCAGCCACCTAGCCATGCTGTATCTTGGCGGTATAGCGCCATTGGGATGAAGTTATCAACCATTTCGCCCATACCTTGCAGGTAGCCATCAACGATGAAGCTCGTTGGGCCAACAAGAAGGATGTAGCCGATTAGACACACAGACAAGATGATGTTGTAACGGCTTACCAGTTGGATACCTTTGTTCACGCCGCTCAAAGCAGAAAGCGTGTACATTGCGATAGCAAAGATAATAACAACACTTTGAGTTGCAAAGCTGTCTGAAATGCCAAACAGTTCGCTCAGTGCGTAGCTGATTTGTAGGCCAAGGAAGCCGATAGGGCCGATAGTACCTGCGGCTACAGCCACGATGCTGCATGCGTCGACAACGTTACCAACCCAACTGTTGATCGCTTTGTCGCCAAGTACTGGGTAAAGCAGAGTGCGAGGCTTAAGAGGAAGGCCTTTGTCGTAATGCAAGTGCATTAACACGATGGAAGACAAACCACCTAAGATTGCCCATGCAAGGAAACCCCAGTGCATGAAAGATTGTGATAGAGCATTGAACGCCATCGCTTGAGGATCTGCGTTGCCATACAGTGGCGGAGCTGAAACAAAGTGAGCGATAGGCTCTGCGGCTGCCCAGAACACACCACCGCCGGCTAGCAGCGTACATAGGACGATAGACATCCATTTAAAGGTGGTCATTTCAGGTAGGGCAAGCGTTCCTAAGCGAACGTGGCCGGTGCGACCTAGTGCAAGCACTAAACCGATAATGAAGTTGAGAAGTAGTAGGACTTGCCAGAAAGCACCGAACCACTTAGTTGAATAACTAAAGCCGATGTTTACAAGTTCGGACAACACGGAGGTGTTGGTGAAGGCTAGGATGACAAAGAGGGTTAAAAAACTGCCACTAAGCCAAAAGACTGGGTTTCCGAGTTCCAGTTTTTCACCCAAAGATTGAGCTTTATTGAAATCGATAGAAGTAGATTCTGCGTTGATGTTTTCGTTGGCGACTTGCGTCAAGTTGGACATTATTTCTTCGCTATATTTGGCTCTTTCGAGCCTATGTATTTCTCCCACACTTGCATTGGAAATGTGAGGTTCGTCAAAAAAATCCGCGATACTACCACAATTGTTAAGAAAAAGTGGGCAAATTTAGAAAAGAAATCAGTTCTACGGCGAAATCAATCCCTTTTGGTTAGTTTTAAAACGAAATTTCAGAACGAACAAATAAAGCAGATATGAATAGAGTTTTGTAATTAAGGATACGAATTAGGCGATATTTTTTAGCGTACCGAAATAAATTTAATATTAGTTGTTCGTGCAAAATAAGTGTCGACTCATTGCATGCTATAAACAAATTAATGCGAGTCATTTTATAAATATCGAATATTTTAGGTGTTAAATTGGCACTGTTACCTACAGTTGTTTTGCGAAGAGATTTAAGTGATGAGAAATATGACACTTAAATTAAGCATCTTGAAACAATAACTTAAGGGACAGCTAACATGCACCTAAACCAAGGAAGAGTGGCCAAGAAGGTTTTTACACTCAGTACTCTCACCGCGTCATGCTTAATGGCGTTCAACAGCTACGCGGCTGTGGATTGTTCAACGTTAGAAGCGTGGGATTCCGCCACGGTGTACACCGGTGGTGATCAGGTTTCACATGACGGCAGCGCGTACTCAGCGAATTACTGGAATCAAAATAACAACCCGAGCCAATTTGAGGGTGACTATGCACAATGGAAAAAGATTGATGTGTGTAGTGGTGGCGGAGGTGGCGGTACGCCAAATGAAGTACCAACGGCTTCATTAACGGCACCCTCTGCTTCTGACGTGATTACTGAAGGCGATAATGTTGTATTGAGTGCAACAGCACTAGATTCTGATGGCAGTGTGGCTTCGGTTGAGTTCTTTGTTGATGGCGCATCTGTTGCGGTAGTCACAGCGGCACCTTTCGAAGCGACTTGGGCTGCAACGTCGGGTAATCATCAGGTTTCTGTTGTTGCAACGGATAATGAAGGCGCAGCAAGTGTTGCAAGTGCGGTTTCTGTTTCTGTTGATTCAGCACAACCAGGGAATGAAGCACCGACAGTTTCAGTTGCACTTTCAGTGACATCTGTTGATGTTGGTGGTGTAGTCACACTGACAGCAACGGCAGCAGATAGCGATGGCACGGTTGATAAGGTTGATTTCTACGTAGCGGGTGCTCTTGTGGGCACTGCTGCAACGAGCCCTTACACGTTAGATTACACAACAACTCAAGCGGGTTCTTTAGCGGTTTACGCGAAAGCAACAGACGACCAAGGTGCGACTGCAGGTTCTGCGTTGGCATCTTTGACCGTGAACGGCGCTCCAACAGTGAGCACATGTCGCCCTGATGGCTTATATCAAACTCAAGGTGTCGATGTTCCTTACTGTACAATTTACGATGATGAAGGCCGTGAGAAAATGGGCGCAGACCATCCCCGTCGTGTCATTGGTTACTTCACAAGTTGGCGTGCAGGGGATGACCCACAAGCTGCTTACCTAGTAAATGATATTCCTTGGGAACAACTCACACACATTAACTACGCTTTCGTGAGCATCGGTTCAGATGGCAAAGTAAACGTCGGTGATGTAAACGATCCAAATAACGCAGCGGTTGGTAAAGAGTGGCCGGGTGTGGAAGTTGATCCGGCATTAGGCTTCAAAGGTCACTTCGGTGCATTAGCGACAGCGAAGAAAAAACACGGCGTGAAAACGTTAATCTCAATCGGTGGTTGGGCTGAAACAGGTGGTCACTTCGCGACTGATGGCAGCCGCGTGGCTGATGGTGGTTTCTACACCATGACGACCAATGCTGATGGTTCTATCAACCATCAAGGTATCGAAACATTCGCGACTTCAGCGGTCGAAATGCTGCGTAAGTACCAGTTCGATGGTCTAGATATCGATTACGAATACCCAACTTCTATGGCTGGCGCAGGTAACCCATACGACAAAGACTTCATGGAGCCGCGTCGTCAATACCTGTGGGCGTCGTACCAAGTGTTGATGAAAGTGCTACGTGAGAAGCTCGATGCGGCGTCTGCGCAAGATGGCAATCACTACATGTTAACGATCGCAGCGCCTTCTTCTGGTTACCTATTACGCGGTATGGAAACATTCGATGTAACCAAGTACCTCGATTACGTAAACATCATGTCTTACGACCTTCACGGTGCGTGGAACGATCACGTAGGTCATAACGCAGCCTTGTTTGATACGGGTAAAGATTCAGAGCTAGCGCAGTGGAACGTATACGACACGGCGGCTTACGGTGGTATTGGTTATCTGAACACGGATTGGGCTTACCATTACTTCCGTGGTTCTATGCCAGCAGGCCGTATTAACATCGGTGTGCCTTACTACACTCGTGGTTGGCAAGGCGTAACGGGTGGTGAGAATGGTCTTTGGGGCCGAGCAGCACTGCCAAACCAATCTGAATGTTCAGCGGGTACGGGTGAAGGCGAGAAAAACAACTGTGGCCATGGCGCTATTGGTATCGACAACATGTGGCACGATACCGATCCAAAAGGTAACGAAATGGGCGCGGGTTCTAACCCTATGTGGCACGCGAAGAACCTAGAGAAGGGTATTTGGGGCTCTTACGCTGAAGCTTACAAGCTTGATCCTGTGAATGATCCTTCAGATGTTCTAACGGGCACTTACACGAGAAACTACGACAGTGTGGCGGTTGCCCCTTGGTTGTGGAACGCAGAGAAGGGCGTATTCCTTTCAACAGAAGATAAACAGTCTATCGACGTGAAAGCGGACTACGTTATCGACAAAGAGATCGGCGGCATTATGTTCTGGGAACTAGCAGGGGATTATAACTGTTATGTTCTCGATGCGAATGGCAACCGAAGCTCTATCGATACGACTGAGCAAGCGTGTAACAGCGGTAACGGTGAGTTCCACATGGGTAACACCATGACGAAAGCTATCTACGATAAGTTTAAGTCTGCAACACCATATGGAAACAAAGTAGCGACGGGTGCTATTCCAACAGAAGCGCTAGATATCGCGGTATCGGTTGGTGGCTTCAAAGTCGGTGACCAAAACTATCCAATCAACCCTAAGATCACGTTCACGAACAACACAGGGCAAGCTCTTCCGGGTGGAACTGAGTTCCAATTCGATATCCCAGTATCTGCACCTGATAACGCGAAAGATCAATCGGGTGGTGGTTTGACCGTGATTGCTTCAGGTCATACTCGCGCGGATAACATCGGTGGACTAGATGGAACCATGCACCGAGTGGCGTTTACGTTGCCGACATGGGAAGAGCTTCCTGCTGGCGGTGTGTATGAGTTAGACATGGTGTATTACTTGCCAATTTCTGGCCCTGCTAACTACGCGGTGAATGTCGGTGGCGTTGATTACGCGTTTAGCTTCGAGCAGCCAGATCTACCATTAGGTGATATCAGTTCAGGTGGCGGTAACCCTGGCGATGGTGGCACCAATCCAGGTACATGTGATACGGCAGGTTTAGCGGTTTACCCAGACTTACCTCAGAAAGATTGGGCAGGTAACCCAAGCCATGCAAACACAGGAGACCAAGTGGTTCACAACGGTAGTGTTTACCAAGCAAACTGGTGGACAAGTTCTGAACCGGGTAGCGATGGTAGCTGGACTCAAGTTTGTTCTTAATTTAATGCTAAGCAAACTATTTATAGACAATAGAGTGTAGTAATAGGTAATAAACACAAATGCTTTTAAGTCTATTTATCAGGAATTAGTATCAATTAAGTAATCAATCTAGACGTAAAATCAAAAAGCCGAACTGAATCCAGTTCGGCGTTTTTGTTATAAGTCACAGATTACGTATAGAAACCCTTAAAAATATCGACACTCGTTCAGTAAAAAATAAAAACATGATATAAAACAGTCTGTATATAAGAGAAGTCACAGCGTTACCTGAAATTATAAATCTACGGGGTAATCTTGAAAGTCAGACGTAAATACATTCTTAATTTTTCAATTGCGCTCGCCGTCGTGTCGATGATTCTTTCTGCCTTTCAATTTAATCGAACTGAAAGGTCATTGTTGGAATCTAACCAACTGTTTTTTCGTACGATTGTGAACGCGAGTTACGATATTGTCGACACCACAGTTAATGAGGCGATAAAGACATATCTTAAAGGAATTACGGATACCGTTGCGTCTCATGTATGGCATACCACGCCAGAACAAGAAGTTGAACAGGTAAGCCAAATTGCCCGTGAATTGCATATTGGACAATCGGGTTATATCTATTTGATGTCACCCCAAGGCGTCCATCTCTACCATCCATTCTTGCAAGGTCAGAAGCGTGGGCATCTTACTCATATCCAAAAACAGCTCACTATTGACTCTGGCATGATCGAGTACTTTCACGCTAACCCTCATGAGATAAGCCGCAGAGCCAAAGTCGCTTATTCGATGAGGCTACCGAGTGGTAATACTTTGGTTGCGACGACCTATAAAGAAGAATTGATGTATTTGGTCGATCTTGAAGGTTTAAAAGATAAACTTAGAAAGTATGCGTTTGGTGATAGCGGATATGTGTACATTGTCGATCTGCAGGGTAACTTAGTGCTTCATCCAGATTATGAGCACAAATCATTGAAATCCTTAATAGGCTACTCGTCTGAACTGCTTATTGATCGAATCGCCACCAAACCAGAAGGTCAATTCAGTTACTCGATTTCCAGTGATAGTGGCACGACCAACAAAAAAATCTTCTATAAGTTTTACCCTTATCTTAATTGGGTCATTTCTGCAGGTATCTTAGAGCAAGAGCTTAATCGAAATCATAGCCTATTGTTTATTAGCTTGATGGCTTTGGTTGTAAGTTTGTTGAGCATTATTGTCGTGTTGGTGCTTTACCTGCGGCATCGTCATCTTAGAATCTTGGATGTGGCAAGCCTCGATTACCTTACTGGGCTTCCTAGTCGACGGAGTTTTATCGAACAGCTAAAACTGAAAATTACTCAAAGGTCGCCTTATCCGCTAACAAATGTCGGTGTCATTTTGCTGGATATTGACCATTTCAAGCGGGTGAACGATCAATATGGTCATGCTCAAGGCGATAGGTTTATCTGTGAGGTCGCAAAATCACTGCAGAGATTTGTTAACCGTCGTCGTTTGATTGCACGCTATGGCGGTGAAGAGTTTATTTTGGTGACGTTTGATTGTGATGAACATGAGTTATTCGAATTATCAGAGGCGTTACGGTTATGTGTTGAGCAACTTCAAGGCTTAGTGTCGCCAGTAACAATCAGCGCTGGTTGTTGCCATGCTCAAGCACTGACTGACATTGAAACCGCTATCGATAAAGCCGACAAAGCGCTTTATCAAGCAAAAGAGAGTGGACGTAACAACACTCAAGCGTATCGAGAGAACGAATATCACGTTGCTTACATGTGATCGGTTGAAAGCCTCATTGAATTGAAAAGTTTTGTTCACACAAATCGAGCTCTTGAGAACGACAAACACAAAAAAGCCCAAATAGATCGCTCTATTTGGGCTTTTTCAGAATTATTTGAAAGGCTAATCGTTAATTTAAGCTTTCGCTGCTTTCATCGCTTCCGTTTTTTTTTCCTTTTGCATTTTTGCAAGGAAGTAGATGTTTACACAAGCGATAAAGCCGTTGGTGGCTGCAACTGGCCATGCGTCAATCATGATGCCGTATGCTGTGAAGAGTGCACAGCCAATAAAGTTAAGGACACGCAGACGAACGATATCTTTCATTGTTAATGAAATTGCGACCATAATAGACGCAGCGTAACCTAAAATTTCAACCATATTGAATTCCATTGTTTGACCCTCTTAAATTTGCCGATACTTTGTCGGTACCAATTCTTCTCTTCATGAGATGATTGAGGAAGCTCCGTGCCTCGAATGGTCTGGTTTTGTTTAACGGGGAGAACTATACCAACTCTGTTTTTGTGATTAAACCCCCAAAACAGACAGAGGTGAAGGTTAGCGATTACGCAAACGTTTAATGACCTTTCTATTAACATAATTACTATTTATGTTGGAGGTTGAATTGATAGTTATTCTTATATAGGTAAGGAAGCCTCGAATGATAAAACGATCCATTTGTGCAACAAAAAGGATAAAAAAAGCAGCACTATTGGCTTTGATGGCTATTGGGCTGACCGCATGCTCTACGCAAGAAATACCACCCACACACAATTATGGTGTGGTCACTAGCGGTGACTTTGGTTTCATGAAACACGGCGTGATGACGTACTCCTGGCACCCTGAGTCAGAAAAGGTTTACCTTTCTCAAAAATACGATGAAACCGTGGTAACCGATTTAGTGCGTGATTCGATTCAAGAACAGCTCTCAAGTAAAGGTTATCAGTTAAAGCAGGATGGTGTCGGTGATGTTGTTGTAGGCTTTGGATTAGCGGAAGAATCGGAACTGAACGATGAGTCTATCTTCGATGCGATTAAGCTATCTACTGGTGTGCCATTTTACGATGGTGAAGGTAAAGTCGCGGAGAAAGGGTCGTTGTACATTGCGTTTTTCGTACCTAGCTCAGAGGTCGTACAATGGCAAGCATTAGCACAGTCTGGCATCCAACCTGATTTAGAGCCAAGCGAGAGCAAACAGCGTATTACTGGCTTTGTTGAAATGTTATTTAGACGCATGCCTGAGCGATAGCATTAGGCGTTGAATGCATTCGTGGAGTAAATATTAGTTGTGGAAAATATGGTCAGATCGCAGATTATACTTTTTTATTTGTAACGAATGGTACAAATACGTAAAGCAACGTAAAGTTCGCGCTTCTTTTGCTAGCATTTGTCTATACTGCTCAAAACGTTAACTTAGGTTTGATTCAATGAAACTGTTTTCCAAATACTCTCTCCCTCTATTAAGTATATTCATTGTAAGTAACGCCGCGATGGTAAGTAATGCAGCTATCGCAGCACCTTCTATAGTACCAAGCCCACCTAGCCTAGGCGCAAAAGGGTATGTGTTAATTGATTTTAATTCTGGTGATGTGCTGGTAGAAAAAAACGCACATACGAAGTTAAACCCAGCAAGCTTGACCAAACTGATGACCAGTTATGTGGCAGGTCAAGAGATGAAGCGAGGCAACATCTCTGCCGATGATCAGGTACGAATCAGTGAGAACGCGTGGGCGAAGAACTTCCCAGACTCTTCAAAAATGTTCATCGAAGTAAACACCGATGTAGCAATGATGGATCTTTATCGTGGCTTGATTATTCAATCCGGTAATGATGCTAGCGTTGCGATTGCAGAGCATGTTGCAGGCTCACAAGATGCATTCGTTGACCTGATGAACTCTTGGGCTACCTCTCTGAAGCTAGAAAACACCCATTTTGCCAATGCACATGGTTTGGATGCAGACGACCTCTATTCGACTCCTTACGATATCGCGTTACTCGGTCGTGCCATTATTCGTGATTTACCGGATGTGTATGGCTTATACAGCGAACGCTCTTTCAGTTACAACGGCATCACTCAACATAACCGTAATGGCTTGTTGCGTGATAGAAGCTTAACCGTTGATGGCATGAAAACGGGCTACACCTCTGGTGCTGGCTACAGTTTGGCGAGTTCAGCGACACAAGGTGAGATGAGACTTATCGCGGTTGTGATGGGCGCATCAAGCGTTAAGAGCCGTGAATCAGACAGCAAACAGCTGTTGAGCTACGGTTTCCGTTTCTTCGATACACTAAACCCGCATAAAGGCGGCGATCAAGTGGCTGAAGAGAAGGTATGGTTTGGTGAGCAAGACACATTGAAATTAGGTGTGGCAGAAGACACGTTCATTACGTTGCCTAAGTCAGACAGTAAAAAGCTGACTGCATCTATCGAGCTTAACTCTGAACTGAAAGCGCCAATTGCAGAAGGTCAAACTCTAGGTGTGGTTCATTACACCGTTGATGGCGAAGATGTTCAAACTCAGCCTTTGATCGCGCTTGAAGCGGTTGAACAGGGCGGTTTGTTCAAACGTTTAATAGACTACGTTAAGCTGTTCTTCGCGAGCCTGTTCTAAATAGAGCCTGTGGCGATAAGCCGCGCTGAAAAGTCGAAATATTATGGGTGTTGTGAGTGAATCACAGCGCCCTTTGTTATTTCTACATCAATGAAAACGCCGCGCCGCACTATCTTTATTAGCCGTAGCGGGCGGTTTCGATTACTATACGCAAAATTTAGCAGTGTAGTCACTTATGACGATAGATATAAAGAACGTAACCGAACCTGAAGTAACCTGTGCAAATTGTCAGGCATGCTGTTGTCGTTTAGAGGTTATGATCATCACAGATACGGGCGTACCTGAAGAGCACATCGCTTATGATGAATGGGGCGGTGAAACCATGAAGCGCTTAGACGACGGCTGGTGTTCTGCGGTAGATAGAGAAACACTGATGTGTACTATCTACGAAAACCGACCATGGATCTGTCGCGAGTTCGAAATGGGCTCTTTCGAATGTGTTGACCAGCGCAAAGATGTGATGGGCTAGGCGTCTGCAGTATTGAACTCAGTAACTAAAGTACGCTAATGAACTGTGATAATCACATTAAAATTAAATATCAGGGTTCTATACCTTAAGCAGTTGTAGAACCTTGATGCGTTTTATGAGATCAAATATTGAGTGAGATAAGAGTCTTAGCTCGATAAGTTAGAGTTTAGAACTCGGAAGGCACTTCAAACTCCATCCATTCACCGGTTGTCGGGTGAATCAACTTTAAGTAGCCAGCGTGCAGGTGTAAGCGCTCGCGTTTGTATCCGTATAAGTCGTCACCACGAATAGGTACACCAAGCCCTAATGGATGAGCACAGTGCACTCGCAGCTGGTGGGTTCGCCCTGTTTTAGGGTACAAGTGAACCTTGGTTTTGCCATTGTGAGTGCTAACCACTTGCCAATGGGTCTCTGCATTTCGGCCGTGTTGGTGACAAACCAGTTGTCTTGGTCTGTCCGTGATGTCGCCGCGCAAAGGAAGGCTGATATTGCCAGGTTCGCCCGTTATCTCGCCATCTAACAAAGCGGTGTAGCGTTTCTCTACGGTTCTATTAATGAACTGCTTCTGAATATGCTTGTTTGATTCCGCCGTGAGCGCCAAGATCAACAAACCTGACGTCGACATATCCAACCTATGGATAATCAAAGGACCAGTCGCATCCGGGTAACGCGCTTTTATGCGGGTATAAACTGAATCTTCGATGAACTTACCGGGAACCGACAAGAACTCTTCAGGCTTATTGACGACTACGATTTCATCGTCTTCATAAACAATATTAAAAGACTTACCAACCGCAGGGTTCACGATAAGCGGGTTATCTTCTAGCTCTATGCCACTTAACTGGTGTTCGAGGATCTCAAAGCTTTTACTCTGACAAACAGGGTAGAGGTTTGCGTGTTGTCGAATGATGTCTGTAGGCGGTAATCCCCACCAAAATTCAGACAAAGCTAACGGCTTGAACCCGTGTTCAAAGGCGAAGTTAAGCAGCTTTGGTAGGCAGCAGTCACCAGAGCCTTCAAGCGCGTCTTTACCATCGAGCAACTCGAGTAAATTCTTAGATTGCTTGGCTTGATTGATAAAGCGATAGTGAGAGAGGCGTTGAGTTTCCAACTGTTGTGAAACTGCTTGGTGATCTTGCTTACGGTTTTTCAGTTCGCTTTCAATCAAATCAATTTGTGATTGGCGCTCTGCGATCTTCTGTTTCCACTCAATACGAAGTGCTTTTAGGTCACGTTTCTCTTGGCTACTTTGATTGCCCAGTTGTTTGAGCAAATTCGCCGCTGACTCTAGATTCCCTAATGCTTTTTCTTGATTGGCTTGTTCTCTGAGTTCGTTACGCTGAGCTTTGTTTGCGGCCATTGCTAACTGAAAGGCTTCGATAGCTTTTGCTGATTCGATTTTTAACCCTTCAAGCTCGGCCAATAATGTGTCTAGATTGTGCGACTGTTGCAGCTTTTCAATGTCGTCCGAGAGCTGCAATTGTCGAGCAAGGTTCGCACTGTTTTGAGATTGAAACTGTTTTGAATCGAAGGCTGGTGGAACAAAGTGAATGTTGTTTAACTGAGAGACCAAAGCCGGATCTAACTGCAAGCCTGAAAACGCAGAAAGGTAACCTAACCCTTGTGTGGTTGGATTCTGAACAAGAAGCACAGCGTAGAGATTACCTTGCGAGGTTTCATTCACACCACAGTCGACAAGTGATTGCTGAAGCTGCAGCATAGCGAATTCACACACAGGGTGCGGGGTATAGTAATACGGAAACGTAAAACGAGTCGGTAGCGCTAAATCGACATTCGTGTTTGCTAGGTGCAGAGGTGTGTATTGAGCGAGGTTTGTTGGCATTAAGATCAAACTCTATGGCTGTTCAGTTAGAGTTCGGTATTGTTGTCGAAATGAAGACAAATGAGAAGCCAAAGCAGAAGATAAATCGGCTTTGGCTTCATTTAGTTTCTTGTGTTTACTCTAGCAAGCACGTGTTTGAGTGAAACTCGATCAGTTCGAGTGTTCTAGCTCTACTTGCTCAGCTTTTTGGTAAGCAGGGTGGCTCTTTAAAAGTTCACCGTATTTAGCGATGTTAGGGTAAAGCGCAGTTGCACCAAAGTTACCAACGATTTCTACGATGAACGACATCATAAAATCTGCACCTGTTAGTGTGTCTGCAACCAAGTAGGTTTTACCTTCAAGTGCATTATTCACGTAAGTTAAGATCTTTTGGTTTTCATCGTCTGCATAACCGCCTAGGAAGTTAGTTTCACAGCCGTCCTTCATTACAAAGATCTTAAGCAGCATTGGCAAAATACCTGAACTCTCAGCGAAGTGAAGCCATTGCGAATACTCAACGTAGTTTGCGGTGCCGCGTGTAGGTGCGAACTTACCCTGACCGTATTTGTCTATTAGGTATTCCGTGATAGCACCAGATTCAGTGATCACGACGCCATCGTCTTCAATGACAGGAGATTTACCCAATGGGTGAATGGATTTGAGTTCTGGTGGTGCAAGAAAAGTGACACTGTCTCGTTGGTAGGGTTTGATTTGGTAATCTACCCCAAGCTCTTCCAATAGCCAGATGATGCGCTTTGAGCGCGACTTATTCAGGTGATGCAAAGTAATCATGATTCTACCTAGTTAACGGGTTCAGTTTATTGAATTTATTTAGCTTCGTTCGTTTTGATAACAAGCTTACCGAAGTTCTGACCTTCCAATAGGCCCATGAATGCTTGTGGCGCATTTTCTAGACCTTCAACCAGGTGCTCACGATAGTGCATCTTGCCTTGAGACAACCATTCTGTCATTTGAACAGCAAACTCGTTGTAACGGTGCGCGTAGTCATCAAAGATGATGAAACCTTGCATCTTAATTCGTTTAACCAGCAACATACCCATCAAGCTAGACATGCGATCTGGGCCTTCAGGCAGTGAAGTCGCATTGTATTGAGAAATAAGACCACACACAGGAATACGAGCACCTGTGTTAAGTAGAGGCATTACTGCATCGAATACTTTGCCCCCAACGTTTTCAAAGTAAACATCGATGCCGTTGTCACACGCTTTAGCCAGTTGCTCTGCGAAGTCGTCAGCTTTGTGGTCAATACATTCATCAAAGCCAAGAACCTCTTTCGCGTATTGGCACTTCTCTTGACCGCCTGCAACGCCGATAACACGACAACCTTTTAGTTTGCCGATTTGTCCAACGGTTGCGCCTACAGCACCTGTTGCTGCTGCAACGACTAGCGTGTCGCCTTCTTTAGGTTGGCCGATATCAAGCAAGCCCATGTAAGCAGTAAAACCAGGCATACCCATGATGCCAAGCGCGTAAGAAGGGTGCGTTGGTTCTTTACCTAGTTTGATAAGGCCTTCACCGTTAGACACACCAAGATCTTGCCAACCTGTGTAAGCCAGTACCCACTCGCCAATTTCGTAATCAGCGTGGTTTGATTCTTCAACCTGACATACGGTTGCGCCTACCATCACTTCATCAATCGCAACGGGATCTGCGTAGGATTTAGCATCGCTCATACGACCACGCATGTATGGGTCTAGAGAAAGGTAAACTGAGCGAAGTAACATCTCGCCGTCTTTGATGCTTGGCGCAGCTATTGTCTCTAAACGGAAGTTGTCTTGAGTCGGTGCGCCAACTGGGCGAGAAGCCAATACGATTCGGCGATTGTCTTGTTGAGTCATTGGATGTCCTTAATTGTGTATTTTATACATTTAGAATTAGACCAGTCGTCTAGTCTTGTTGTCTAAAAATCCCGCCGTCATCAAATTGATAAGAGGGCGGGTGATTTTTTAAGTTAAAGCCAATAAAGCGCGCTGCGCGTTATTAGCTTTCACCTTTTAAAATTCGTTCGGTAAGGCTCAAAGCTGACTGTAAGCTATGTGAGCTTTGGCTCAGCTTGCTCAATAAGCTGGCGCCTAACCACATTGAGTATAGGTTCTGAGCTGCTTCTTGGCTCTCTTCAACCTTTATGGAGCCATCTTCAATACCGCCGACAATGCACTGTTCGATGGTATTCGTCACTTTTTCTGCACCCTTTAATAGCGCTTGGCGCATAGGATCAGAAAGATCAGAAACTTCCGCGCTGAGTTTAACGACCAAGCATTTATGAGCATTGCAGGTGCCGTTTTCAATCTGTGACCATCGAGTGAAATAACTGACAATTCTCTGGTAATGGTTGCCTTCACCATGAACCAAAATAGTTTCAACTCTGCTGATGTAGGTCTCAAAATAGTGCTGGATCAGAGCCTCGCCAAATTGCTCTTTCGATTTAAAGTAGTGGTAAAACGACCCTTTCGGCACGTCCGCTTCTTTAAGCAATTGCGATAAGCCAACGCCGTTAAAGCCGTTGTTCACTATTAATTGGTAGCCAACATCTAAAACATGCAGGCGTGTGTCATTCGTTTTTTCGTTCATGGGCGGTACTATAAGTTAAATTAGACCAGTCGTCTAGTGGTCGGTTTTCGAGGGTATATTTGGTCGTTGTTACAGTAGCTAAATAGCTAAATAGCTCAATATCTAAAGAGGCTTCAAATGTTCAGATATAAAAAAGCCCCGACATAGCGCGTATGTTGGGGCTTAAATCAGTAACTTCGATTATTTGATAGAGATGAGTTCTACATCAAAAATCAGAGTCGATGATGGTGGGATAGGGCCTGAACCGCCTTTACCGTAAGCTAGAGTGCTTGGAATAAATAGACGAACTTTTTGGCCTTCAACCATGTAAGTCAAACCTTCTTGCCAGCCTTTAATTACTTGCTTAAGAGCAAATGAGATTGGCTCGCCGCGCTCAACAGAGCTGTCGAAAACAGTGCCGTCGATTAGCGTACCGTGGTAGTGAACCGTTACTTTGCTGTTCTTAGTTGGGTGCTCTGTGCCTGTACCTTCTTCAAGAACAAGGTATTGAAGACCGCTTTCAGTCGTAATCACGCCTTCTTTAGTGCCGTTTTCAATTAGAAATTGTTGGCCTTGTTCGAAGTTTTCTCCGCCAGACTTATGATTCGTCCAAGTACGGTAAATCATGAAACCCGCCAAAAGAAAGACAATGACCGGGATGACAAATTTAGACATAGTAAAACCTATTTATATTGAGTGCTGAATTTCGTAGTTAATACAAAATGTGTTAATCAGTTGACTAAAGCCGTGATTATGGTTGAGTCAAAAGGTAGTTGATCGTTTTTGCAATGCCAGCAACGTCTTGGTGACCTGCTGTTAGTACTTGGTATTTACCGTTGATGATAAAGGTTGGTACTGAGTTGATCTGACCTTTTACTGAGATCTCTTCTGCTTGCTTAACGTAGTCGAAAAGAGCGACTTGCTGTTCTTTATTCAGCTGGTATGGGCTAACCAAACCACGAGAAGTAAACGCTGTCTCTAGTGCTTGTTGACGCTGCTCAGGTGTTGCATCTGCACCCATTTGAACGGCACCAAATAGGTCGTCCATGAATGCGTGGTCAGGCGTCGCATCAAGCTGCATCACTGCTGTGTAGTAGATCATTGCGCTGATTTGAGCGCTTTCGTTGAACGTCACGTGCATCTTGCCAATAGTTTGGTCTGTTAGAGATTCAATCTCTGGAATGGCACTTTCCATTTGACGGCAGTGACCACAGTTAAGAGAGAAGATTTCAGTGATCGGAGACAAGTTAAATTCTGTTAGAGCAGTAGGAAGCGCTTCGTATTGAACGCCTTTTTGTGGCTCGTCTGTTTCACTACAACCCGCGATAATGAGTACGGCAGCGAGTGCTGTGATGAATTTAGTAAATGGTTTAAACATAATGTTTGCTCTAGCGTTGAGAAGTCGTGAGATTCTAACTATTTAGTACGAATTGGAAAACAATTATAAGGTAAATAAATGCAAACAGTTCGAACTAGCGGCTGAACACAAGCTAGTAGACGGTTAACTGTGATCAACAGCACTTTTTTGGGTTCTGCTTTCTTTTCGTCTAAAGTTTTTCCCTCGGTGCCGATATAGACATTAGTGAATGGTTTATCTGCATGAGTGGTTGGTGAAGTAATGAGATATTTAGCGATAATGTTAAGCATAGCTTTGGCTGGGTGTGAAGCCACGTCACCAACTGACTTACTTGGCGGTGACATGCTAGAGACTGCACCACAAACCGATTACGACTTGATGCATCCTGAATGGGGTGTGGTTCAAACGACTCATGTAGCAAGCAATCGTGGGTACTCTATCCAGAGTAGCACTCATCAACACAGAACCATCACGACCAACTACGGACGTGGCGTTTCGACTAACGACCCACTGGAAGTCTTTTTAAGACAAAACCGCATCGATTTTGAAGTGTTGCCGGGTAACCATGTGATGGTAAAGCTTGAGCAGCACGTGAACTTTAAAACAGGTTCAGCATTCCCTGAGCCAGCGTATAATCAATGGCTAGATACGCTAGGCAGCTACCTTGCTCAACGCCAAGATATTGATGTGGTGATTGAAGGACACACCGATAACACGGGCACAGATCGAATCAATGATCCGCTTTCAGAGCAGCGAGCAAAAGAAGTGAAGGCTCGATTAGAGAGTAACTACGTATCAAGTCGTTCCATCTATACTCGTGGCTTCGGTGAGTATGTTCCAGCTTGTACGAACGCTTCTGCGCAAGGCAAGGCGTGTAACCGCCGTGTTGAATTGATGCTGATTGTCACGAAGTAGTCGTTTGAAATTTCGCGCCCAATTTGAAGCGATTAACGCCAAATAACAGATATAAAAAATCCCTCACATTCGAGGGATTTTTTGTATCTGACTTTTGTTGCTTTATTGCTTATGCAAACTGCTTTTCTAAGTAAGTCACGATATCTGAAGATTCGTACATCCACTCAGTTTTACCGTCTTTTTCGATACGTAGACAAGGCACTTTCACACGACCGCCGCCAGCTTCAAGCTCAGCACGGTGTTGCTCGTTGTTTTTTGCATCACGAAGTTCAAATTGAACCGACTGACGTTTCATCGCGCGGCGCACTTTCACACAAAATGGGCACGCTTCGAATTGGTATAACGTGTGCGTTTTTGCTTGCTCATTTACTTTGTTTTGTTCTTCTTGAGAACGCTTCACACCACGTGGGCTGAAAACAAAATTCAATAACAAGATGACACGACCTAAGAACCAACGGATAAACTTCATAACTCTCTCTACATATTTAAAATTAGCGTTACAATTTGCAGCATTATATACACAAGTTTTGTCAGATGCTCGCAACAAACCGCTAATATCTATTTTGTCCGTTCGATCGTATGAGACTTAGCCACATTTAGCCCTAAACGCTTAGACAGTCGAGTCAGATTTGCTCGGTCTGTTTTCAGAACTCGCCCTGCTTGTGCCCAGTTAAAGTTGGCATCTTCCAACACCTCAGTAATGATACTGCGTTGAAAATCGTCCGTTGCACCACGTAGCCCTGCAGAAAGGTCGATCGTTGGTGTCGATAATGGTGTGTTTTTCACCTGAGTCGTCGCAATTGGCTGATCTTGGTCTAGAGGACCACAATCTTCCTTGGTGATTGTCACCAGGTTTTTATTGGTGCTGCGCGCTAACGCTTTCAATGCGGAACGACTGATCACATGCTCAAGTTCACGCACGTTACCCGGCCAACCATAACGGTTTAGGAAAGAAAGAACGTCGGAGCGGAACTTAACTTGGTTGATACCAAGCTTACGACGCGCTTGTTCTAAGAAGAAACCCGCTAATAGGCTGATGTCGTCACCACGATCTTTCAGTGCTGGCACCGCGATAGGATACACACTCAATCGGTGGTACAAATCGGCTCTGAATCGACCGTCTTCAACTTCTTGTTTTAGATCTCGGTTTGTCGCTGCCAATACTCGCACATCAATGGTTTGAATGTTGTCTTGGCCAACCGGTTGGATTTCGTTGTTTTGCAGCGCACGTAGGAGCTTACTTTGAGCGGCCAAAGGCAATTCACCAATCTCATCAAGGAACAGTGTGCCACCATCGGCTAAAGCAAATTTACCTAAGCGGTTTTTGTCTGCGCCAGTGAACGCGCCACGAACGTGACCAAACAGTTCACTCTCTACTAAGTTTTCAGAAATTGCAGCACAGTTTACGTAGACGAGTGGGTTACGTTTACGTTGAGATTGGTGGTGCAGGGTGCGAGCCACAAGCTCTTTACCAACCCCGGTGTCACCATGAATCAAGATATTAAACTCAGATGGAGCTACAACAGCGATGTCGTTCTTAAGCGCGACCATGGTGTCACTGTTACCAATCAACTCACCGCCGTCACGTTCCCACGCTTCTACGTTCAATTCTTCGAGTAATTGCTTTGACTGTTTTGCTTGATGCTCAAGTTGCGAGAAGGTCAGTGCCATCTGCATGGTTGAGGCTGCAATAGCTGCCAGTACTTCAAGGTTACGCGCCGGAATATTCGCGAAGACATCAGGTTTCAAGCTGTCTAGAGTCAGAATACCTAAGAGCTTATCGCCAAATAGCAAAGGCAAGCCCATACAAGCATGCATTGGTAAATCGCCATCATGGTCAATAAGCAAACCATCGAAAGGATCGGGTAAGGAGCTGTCAGCATCGAAACGAACAGGAGAGCGAGACGCGCAGATCTCTTCAAACCGTGGGTGTTCTGAAATGATAAAGCGACGACCGAACGTATCTCGGCTGAGCCCTTGCATTGCGATAGGTACTAGCGTGTCGCCTTGAAGGCTTAAAAGCGCGACACAATCACACGTTATGGTTTTGCGAATGGCATCGATCAGGCGATTGAAACGATCTTGATCGTTGACACCACTTGCGAGGCCAATGGTCATTTCCATGAGGGTAGATGCGGAGATATCTTGCATAAAAAACTCTAACGGTGTGTGTTTATCTACATAATAGAGTCTTATTGACTTAAAAAAAAGGTCTTTTTGACATTTTTATAAGATGAGTTTTGAGAAGAAAACCAGTAATGACGGGGATTGATAAAGTTGGCACTGATTGTGCAGAAGATACAGAGAAGCCCAATTATAGCGCTGATTAAACAGACTATTCTTGATCTCAATCAATCAGGTTGCATTAATCAGGTTTCGCGATTTTTTGAAATGAAAACGAGTCAAAATAACTCAGTTTCTAAAAATAACTAAGGTTTCAGAAAATCGATAAGTCATTCTTAATTTTTAGTAGTCAAAATGACATATAGGTCATAAGGCTCAGTGTTCGGAGTAAATTCATGCTTAACAATGCACATATCGAAATCATCAAATCTACTATTCCTCTACTTGAGAGCGCAGGCCCAGCTTTAACTCAGCATTTTTATCAACGTATGTTCACGCATAACCCTGAGTTGAAAGATATCTTCAATATGACTCACCAAAGAACAGGTCGCCAAGGCGTAGCACTGTTTGAAGCTATCGCGGCATATGCAAAGAACATTGAAAATCTAGCAGCGTTAACAACTGCCGTTGAACGTATTGCTCAGAAACACACAAGCTTTAACATTCAACCAGAGCACTACCAAATTGTTGGTTTGCACCTGATTGAGACATTACGTGAACTAGCTGCTGACGCCTTTACTCCAGAAGTGGAAGAAGCATGGACAGCCGCTTACCTATTCTTGGCGCAAGTATTCATCGATCGTGAAGCTGAACTTTACCTACAGCGTAAGCAAGCTGTTGGTGGTTGGGAAGCAGCGCGTGCGTTTGTGATTGCAGACAAAATCGAAGAGTCAGCGCTAGTAACAAGCTTTATCCTTCAGCCAAAAGACGGCGGTGAAGTTCTGGATTACACACCAGGTCAATACATCGGTATCGAAGTGAAACCAGAAGGCTCTCAATACAGCGAGATTCGTCAATACTCACTGTCTGATAAGCCAAACGGCAAGCAATACCGTATTTCTGTTAAACGTGAAGGACAAGGCCAAGAGACACAAGGCGTTGTATCTAACCACCTACACGATACGGTTGCTGTTGGTGATGAGGTTAGCCTATACGCACCAGCGGGTGACTTCATGTATCAAGAGCGCAGCAAGCCAGTAACACTTATCTCTGCAGGTGTTGGTGTAACGCCAATGCAGTCTATGCTTGAGTTCCTAAACACGGAAGATAAAAACGAGCCAGTACTTTACCTTCACGCTTGTGAGAACGTAGGCCAACACTCTTTCACGACTCGTGTTAAAGATATTGTTGCCGACAAAGGTTGGGAAGCGAAAACGTGGTACATGAACAAAGATGAATCTGCATGTGAAAACACGCATCAAGGTCAAATGGATCTAGCGTCTATCTCTGATACTAAAGGCTTTGAAGAGAGCGATTTCTACATCTGTGGTCCTGTTGGTTTCATGAAGAACATCGTAGAGCAGCTAGATGCAATGAAAGTTGACCGTTCACGCGTTCACTACGAAGTATTCGGCCCTCACGCTAACTTCTAATAGGTCTCGGCATTTCTAGTAACACTCGCCTGAACTATTAATACCTTGCCTATTCAAAGGCCTCACAGTGTGAGGCCTTTTTGGGTTTGGTTGGTTTTGTCTGACATCATCGACTACTGCAGAACACGATGGTTCAGCTAAGATCTTTTCGCTTCTATCTAAGAACGTTTCATCTTCTTGGACATGTAGTCGGAATCGAAAAACTCAGGCCAGTACATTTTTACGTAACCACCGGCAACCCAAATCACTAGAATGGTGGCGATGGTTAGCTCAAAGAAACCAAACTTGTGTAGCCAATACCATTGTGGGTATTCCGCGCCGAAAAATGTAGTTAGACGATGCATGGCAATAGCGCTGATCACAGATGGGAAGGTGACGGCAGCAATCGAAGGTTGGAACTTCAAACGCATTAGGCGGATGTAACACAAGTAAATCAACAAAGTCATGGTGATGGCAATGCCCGCCAATGCACCTGTTAGAATCGGGTCTGGGTTGTCGAAGTTAACCAAGTAAGCGGCTAAAGACAAGTTAACCGGAGCTGCCATGATAGCGAGTGTTGGTCTTGCTCGGCGAGGAAGATTGCCTTCGAACACCAAGCGGTATAACACCACTGGCAACATAAGGAAATAGATACCAATACAAGTGACCGCAAGTGTTTCTGAAAATACGGTGTGCCCGAACTGTGTGCCAGCTAAGGAACTGCTGATCAAACCGACCGGATACAGAAACCAACTCGGTACAATGTTCGACATTTTGAAGTTGATGATCTGAAAACTAAAGAACAACACCATCATGGTAAAGTGCAGCAATAGCGCGCAGAACCAAACTGGGTAGGCGATAGCTGGCGATATCTCGGCTAAATAGTCGCACAGAATCAGTAAAGCCATGCTCATTGGTGCCATCAAGCTTCCACTTAACGGGTGGCGAATGTCATTAAGGAAGGTATTAAAGCTCGTTAAATAGCGCAGTAAAACAGGCAGCAATAATAGCGCGCCGAATGCAGCGAGGTAGGGACGAATTATCTCACCAATGCCCGGGATATATAACGCCCAAGCTTGTCCTAACCCAATAACGCCAAGTGCTAAAGACGCCTGAGATGGCGGCACATTTTTTACTTGGGTTAATCTTCTCCAGTTCAACGACTTACTCCGACTTAGTTAATTAAAGACTTTTAGAATATTTGCTTTAGTTAGAGTGTGTAGGCCTTTCATCAATAGATTTTGAGGGCACTCAACTAATTTTGAGTGGATGATACCAAGTTTAACGTTTGCTTTTTTGATTTTGATACGGAATCGGGAGATTAAGCACGTTGAATGTGTGCTTTTGTTTCATGAGTCATTTGTAATTAACGTACTTCCTCTTGTTGAGGGAGATCTTGTTGTCTTAGTTTTTCGTTTTTCAGCGTACGGTTAAGCAGTTGACTGTAAATTGGCTGCCCACCTAACATTTGAGCAATGATTACCGCACCTAAGCAGGTGATGATCAACGGCAGGATCAGGTAGTAGTTATTGGTCATTTCGATAACCAACAGTATGCCAGTGATAGGCGCTCGCACGGTGGCGGCAAATAATGCTCCCATGCCAGCAATTGCAAACATACCCGGTTCAATATTCAGTTCGGGAAAGAATGCCGCTGCGATAAGCCCGAACGCATAACCAAAGAGTGTTCCTAGCGCAAGCATTGGTGCAAAGATACCGCCTGGCGCACCAGAGCCGAAACAAAGCAGGGTAGTGAGGACTCGGCCTAAGAAAATCAACAACAACACATTGGCGCTGTAGCTGCCATTCGTGATGTTCGGGATGATACCAATACCACCACCAGTTAATTCAGGTATATAAAGGAGCAACAAGCCAAAGCAACCGCCAAGTAGGGTGCCTGTCATCAAGTAGCGTTTACGGTCATTCTTGTGGATCGCCACAAACAGGTCTTGGGAAAGCGTAATCAGTTTATTGAAAATCACACCAAACAGGCCGAACAACACACCTAATAATAAGAATAACCAAAGTGCGTCGAGTTCAGGCGGCTGGTACTGAGGCATTGTGATAACGGCAGATTGGCCATTGATAGAACGAAATACAATGTTGGCTGAAACTGCTGAGATGATGACAGCTTTGATTGATATGAGTGAGTAGCGAAACTGTGGTCTCATCTCCTCAACCACAAACATGATTCCTGCCAGTGGTGCGTTAAATGCGGCGGCTAAGCCACCAGCGGCACCTGAAGCCAACAGTGAGTGGCGAGTGTCATCGTCTTTGACTCGAAAGATATCAGTGACCATACGACCGATACTGCCGCCCATTTGAACGGTTGGCCCTTCACGGCCTAAAACCATACCAGAGCCTAACGCGCCCATGCCGCCAAAGAATTTTACTGGCAATACTCTCCACCATCGAACAGGGCGCATACCGTCCATCGCACCTTCAATTTCGGGGATGCCTGAGCCTGCAGCCTCTGGAGCAAAGCGGTGAACGAGGAAGTAACCAATAAAGGCAAATGCAGCACTAATAAGGAAAGCGGCCAACCAAAGGGGTAAATAGCTACCGATTTCATCTTTAAGCCAATCGGTACGAGTTTCTGTGATGAAATGAACCGCGACTTCGAAATAGGTACCCACTACGCCAGCAAGTACACCTACAATACAAGAAAGAAAGAGAACGGAAGCGGGTGTCTTATCTCTTGAGAGAAATTGATTAATAGCATCCCTTGGCATTTTGGCTAATAAGGATTGCTTAATTTTCTCTCTTCTGGTCATAGAGATAAGTTTCCTGAATGAGTTAAGGCGGGGTTGCATTAAATTATACGCTTCCTCTGCATATCCTATAGCAACAAAGATGAAAAGTTGAATTTCATTTATGGAATGTGCGTGTTACATAAATGGAATCTATGGTCAATAGTGGAATCACCGTCACAGTTTTGATCGATTCTCTGGCGGCGGCTTGAATATCCCCAAAAATGAACCATAGTTAAATCGTAAAGCAACATAACGAACCGCGAGGAGAAGTGAGGTTTTACACACAATTTGGATGGATTCAGAAACAAAGTTTTAGTTCCTCGTTAAATGTTCAGGTCGATATTTAAGGCTTCCTGATTCGCGAACTCACGATTGAGTAACGAGGGTGAGGCGTACTGAGTAAGTACGCCTTTAGTTCGTCTGGAGCATCCCATTTTCATCGTTCCCCCCCTTTTCTAGTGACACCCATACAACTTCTGGCTTAAATCATTCTCCGTATAAACAAGCGATTGGGGTCAATTTCTCCGTGATTGTGTATATACTCCCTTAAAAAGGAGAACTGATATGACTAAAAAAGTTCCTACAAACATCATTACGGGTTTCTTGGGGGTTGGTAAAACGACAGCCATCTTGAACCTACTAAAAAACAAACCTGAGAATGAAAACTGGGCTGTTCTGGTTAATGAATTCGGGGAAATCGGCATTGACGGTGCATTGATGACAGATCAAGGCGCTTTGATTAAAGAAGTGCCGGGTGGATGCATGTGCTGTACTGCGGGCGTGCCTATGTCAGTGGGTATTAATGCCTTACTTCGCCAAAAGCCAGACCGTTTATTGATTGAGCCGACAGGGCTTGGTCACCCTAAACAGGTTATAGCGACACTGACTTCCGATCAGTACACACCATATGTCGATTTAAAAGCGACGCTTGGTTTGGTTGACCCACGAAATCTGTCTATTGAAAAGTACACCTCGAATCAGAATTTTAATGATCAACTAAATAGTGCAGATGTGATTCTTGGTACTAAGGTTGATCTTGTTCATTCTGAAGACATCGATGTGTTTAATGATTGGGTGACGGATCAAACGCCAGCAAAAGTCTTCCATAAGCTAATTCACGATGGTGAAGTGCCATTGGAAGTGTTGGACATTGAAAGAGTATACGGCAGTGCTTCCTCTCATATTGAAGCGCATCATCACGATCACGCTGAACAAGAGCCTCAATTCCAACTTCCTCCTGGTGAAGCTTTCATCCGTAAAGAGAATAAAGGGCAGGGCTACTTTAGTTGTGGTTGGCTATTTGGCGCAGAGCATAAGTTCAACTTCGATGCGCTATTCTCTATGTTGTCAGATCTAACGGCCGAGCGTGTAAAAGCTGTCGTGAACACCGACCAAGGTTGCTACGCATTCAATGTGGCGAATCAAGTCGTGTCTGTGAACGAAATTACGCTTGATGGCTTTGAATCTCGATTGGAAGTGATCGACTCGCAGCTCATGCCGTGGGGCGATCTCGAGCAGATTCTACTCAAGCTGTGTGGTATCAAATAGCCCTGTTTTTGCTGTTTGAACCAAGGATCTTGGTGTTTACCTCGTTGAAGGCGGGATAAACACCAGATTAAATGAGAAAGTTTGCGTTATATCACGATAAATGTGAGATAAATCACTCTAATTACTTTATAGTGCTCGGCTGAAATAAGAATGTAGGCTGTCTGCTTAAGGAACCCGTAACAATGTCATTTTCCTCTCAAGGTTTTGCTCCTGAATTAGTCAAAGCGTTGACTGAGTGTGGTTATGAAAAACTCACTCCAATTCAACAAAAAGCGATTCCAATGGCTCGTAAAGGCCATGATATTTTTGCTACTGCTCAAACCGGTACGGGTAAAACAGCGGCATTTTCATTGCCTGTTATCCAACACCTTTTGAACAGCGGTAAAAAGGCGTCTAGAGGAACGGCTCGCGGCCTTATTCTTGCTCCAACTCGTGAGCTTGCTGCGCAGATCGCTCAAAACATTAAAGACTACGTTAAATACACAGATCTAAGTGTTTCTGCGGTTTACGGTGGTAACAAGATGTCTTCACAAGTTCGTCAACTAGAACTGGGTGTGGATATTTTGGTTGCAACACCTGGCCGTTTAGAAGAGCACTTAGAAGCGGGTAACGTGTCTATTGCTAACCTAGAATTTCTAGTATTTGATGAAGCTGACCGTATCCTTGATATGGGCTTTATCAATGCCGTTCGTAAGATCATGTTGGATGTAGAAACATCACCGCAAATCATGATGTTCTCTGCAACGACTTCTACTCAGTTAAACCAACTGTCTGTTGATATTCTGCGTAAACCAAAACGTATTAGTGTTGAGCGCGAAAACTCAACGGCTGCTACTGTCGGCCACGTGGTTTACCCAGTGGATCAAGAGCGTAAAACAGAACTGCTTTCTGAGCTGATTGGTCGTAAAAACTGGCGCCAAGTGCTTGTTTTTGTTAACTACAAAGAAACAGCGAACGATGTAGTTAAAGAGCTTAAGCTAGACGGCATTAAAGCAGTACTGTGTCACGGTGATAAAGCGCAAAGTGCTCGTCGTCGTGCTCTAGACGATTTTAAAGAAGGTAAAGCGCGTGTAATGGTAGCAACCGACGTTGCGGCTCGTGGTCTTGATATCGAAGACTTACCACACGTAATTAACTACGACATGCCTTTCCTAGCAGAAGACTATGTTCACCGTATTGGCCGTACAGGTCGTGCAGGTAAGCAAGGTCACGCTGTCTCTTTCGTTAACCGCGAAGAAGAGCTGACTGTCGTTCAAGTTGAAAAACTGATTCAACAGCGCATTCGTCGTGTTGAACAACCGGGTTATGAACCGAAGAAACGTGATGCTTACATCGAGAAGCTGAACACTAAATCGGCTTACAAAAACCGTCAGGGTCGTAAGAACAACGCGAACGAAGAGCCACAAGATCAAGCAAGCGCTGAACGTCGTTTGACTATGATGAAGCGAATTAAAAACCGTCGTAAGTAATTACGGTTGGTGATTGAAAAGAGCCACTGTTATGTGGCTCTTTTTGTTTGTATTGATCGCAATATTGTTTATTGTCATTACTGCTTCGTTTCAACCTCGCTTCATTTCAAGCCCGATCAAGAAACAAGAACTAATAAATAAAAACAAGTCGATAAGGTAATAATATGGATAGCGCACTACTTTGGGCTTTTATTCCCACGTTTTTCTTCGTGTCAATCACGCCCGGTATGTGTATGACTTTGGCGTTGACACTTGGAATGAGTGTTGGATACAAGCGTACATTATGGATGATGATCGGTGAACTGGCTGGTGTCGCTGTGGTTTCTATTGCCGCGGTATTGGGTATCGCTTCGATCATGTTGAATTACCCATGGCTATTTACGGGCTTTAAATTTGTTGGTGCGGGTTACCTGTTTTATTTAGGCGTTCAGATGTGGCGTTCGAGAGGCAAACTGGCGATCAGTACTGACAACCAAACAACAAAAGTCAGCAATGATTGGGACTTGGTGGTTCAAGGTTTTGTCACTGCAATTGCGAACCCAAAAGGCTGGGCGTTTATGATTTCTTTGCTGCCTCCTTTTATTAACAGCAATAAAGACTTAGCACCGCAGTTGTTCATTCTCGTGTCAATCATTCTGGTTTCTGAGTTTGTTTGCATGACCTTATACGCGACAGGCGGAAAGAGCTTAAAGCATATGCTGGGCAAAGCCGACAATGTTAAGTTGATGAACCGCATTGCAGGTACGTTGATGATGGGCGTTGGTGTTTGGTTGTTCGTGAGCTAATTCTGGTTAGCCTACAACGAGCAGAGATCCCCGACTCAGTCGTTCCTCCTTCTCGAGGGTGACGCGTACGTGGGATGATGACGACTTAGGATTACGGTGAGTTTTGAAAATTCGGATTCTTACTTAAACCGAAGAATGCATAGAATATAAAAAGAGCGATAGGGCATTTGGCCTTATGGCTCTTTTTGATTTTACTTAGCTAGCGAACAGAGACTAGATAACAGAAATGTTTCTGATTAGCCTGCGTTGTATATTTAAACCGCGATTTCACCGCCGTCTTCTCGACGAATCACAACCGTAGATGCTCTTGGGCGGACTTTGCCTTGAGTTTGTGCGGTTGCATCTTCAGACGATGGCCAGTTTGCCGGGTGTTGAATGTTCACAAACAGTGACTTGAAATCTGGGCTTATGGTAAAGCCTGTTACTTCACATCCGTTTGGTCCCACAAAGAAACGCTTTAGCTGCGCTTGATTGTTTGCATCAACTACCGCGCTGTTGCCTTGGTCATCCGTTAATTGAGATGGAACCACTGCCAGCATTTGGTCATTGGTGTAGCCAGTGACTTCGTCTGCGCCATTATCTGTCTGAATCCATAAAATACCACGAGCATCAAACGCTAAGCCGTCAGGACTCGCGAACTGGTTCATGTCTGTTAGACCAGAGCGGTTAATAGACTTGTCTTCCACTGCTGGTGAACCAAATACGAAGATATCCCAATCGAACTCGCCTGCCGTTTTGCCTTCATCCCAACGGATAACATGACCGAACTTGTTGTCTACGCGAGGGTTTGCAGAGTTCGCTTCTTTACGCTTGTTGTTATTAGTCAGCGTTAGGTAAGCCGTACCTGTCATTGGGTCAACAGAGCACCATTCAGGGCGATCCATTGGCGTTGCACCAACAAGGTCGGCAGCGCCCGCTGTATTGATGATAAGCGCTGCTTGAGAGTCAAATGAATCACCTAGCTTGCCGCCGTTTGTTGTCTTGCTGCTCAGATTCAGTGGTAGCCACGTACCTGAACCGTCATCGTTGAACTTAGCCACATACAGCGTGCCTTTATCCATGTACTTGTCACCCGCACTTAGGCGATTACTCGGTTCTGCGTCACGCGGGTCCCATTTCTCTTCAGAAACAAATTTGTATAGGTATTCAAAGCGAGAATCGTGACCAGAGTAGAATACGATTGGCTCGCCTTCGGTCAACTTACCAAACGTACAGCCTTCGTGACGGAAACAACCCAGTGCAGAACGTTTCTTAGCGCGAGAGTTTGCTGTGTATGGGTCTATTTCAACAATGTAGCCGTGACCGTGTGCTTCGTTACGGTAATCGTCCATTGCTGACTCACCTGTTGGTGTTACGTCAAAGCGAGCAAATTCGTCTAGGCGTTCTTGTTTGTCACCAGAAAGTGTGTCCCAACCGTAACGTGTTTTGTCGGTAGCGATACCAATACGTTCTTGCGCTGGTGTTGTCTCGCCTTTGTTAACGAAATAACCCGGCCAGTTTTCTTCACACGTTAGGTAAGTGCCCCATGGTGTGTAGCCATTACCACAGTTGTTCAACGTGCCACGAGCTTGGCTGCCGTCTTGTGAGAACTTGGTTTTGGTAAATTCACTGTGTGCAACAGGACCAGACAGATCCATTACGGTCGCGCCTGTGTAGCGGCGGTTCAGAGGATCGTTATCGACCATCACCCACTGGTTGCCATCAAGTTTTACACGAACCACACTGACGCCGTGAGCGTTGATCTCTTTGCGAACTTCATCAAGGCTAGGGCGGTTGCCTTCATCGTATGTAGGGCCATTAGCGTGAAGTGCTTTTTGGTCGATGTATTCGTGGTTGATCACCAACAAGCCGTCATTGCTGTTGCCATCAAGCGGGAAGAAGTGCATACCGTCATGGTGCATACCCAGTGCGTTTGCTTGATCTTGTGCGTTGTTGGTTCCATCTTTTAACCAAGCATTGCCTTGTTTGTTAAGTGGCGTGCCCCAAGGAACCAATACTTGTGCTGTATAGCCTTTCGGTACGACAACACTGTCAGTCAATGAGCCTTTAACCGATTCGAATGCAAGTGTTGCGGTCCTTTTCTGTGCGCCTGTTGCTTGCATTGTTGCGGCGTTAGCTGTGCTGTGACCTGCTAAACCAAACGCGCCAAACGCCGTCATTGCACTAATGCCTAAACCGCCTTTTAATACGTTTCTTCTTGAAAGGTTTGCATCTAGAACTTCTTCGAAGGGCTTGTTTTTACTCTTGTTAAAACGAGTACTATCAAATGTTTCCTTGCTCATCGCGACTGCTTCCTATTAGCTGACTTTATTATTCATTATTTATGACTTACCCGCGTACTAACGAATTGGTTAATAAGTTGGGTAAATGTGTGACCAATCGTGAAGCAGTTAAGTGACAGATTTTTATAGTTTTTATTAAGCTTTTGTTTCTGTAGCACGATTTTTGCCATAACACTTCTCATGCAAGACAAAACACTTGGGGATTAGGTTAGAACTGTGTATAAATGCTTAATCAAATGAAAAGAGAGACAGTTATGAAATTAGATAAAATCGAAAACAAAAATCGTCGCCTACGCAAAAAGCTATACCTAGGTGAATTCGCGATTCTGGGTTTTGAAGTAAGCTGCAAGACATCGATTGCTGATTTTGACCAATACGATGTGTTCATTGATGAGTTCATCGATTTCATCGACAGCATCGGTCTATGCTTTGGTGGCGGTGGCCTAGAGCTGTTTGAAGGTTTCTTATGTTCTATCGAGCGTTACCGATCAGTAACTGAAGCAGAACAACTGCAAGTTGCACAATGGCTTGAAGCGCGTGCTGAAGTAACGAAAGTTGAAGTAAGCGAGCTTATTGACGCAAACTACGCGTTCTAAATTGATGTTGTACTGTTAGCTTTTCTTAGAGGCCTATACGGCTTTTAGAACGAGCAACAATACACAAAAACAGAGGCCGAATCGGTATATCGATTCGGCCTTTTTGCGTTTTCATCCTTTGTTATTCTTATTTTAATGTTTCCCTTTTGCTTTGCTTTGCTTTGCGAGGCGACTAATTTCACTTAAATATCAGCGCTCTATGGGTACTTATCTGGGCTGTAATAAGTTTGGATAAACTTGTGAGACTTTTATGAGAATTCAATGAAGTTGCTGATAGATTTGATCGCCATTCTTAGAGTCAACAACACCGCAGTTCGTGGCTGACTAGATAACACGTATTTAGATGTTATCCATTTGTCGGTCTCGAAAGGACTCAATAAAGGATGGAATCAAAATGAATAAACGTACTCAAATCAGCTTAGTGATTGGTTCAGCGATGTTCGCTCTTGGGGCTGTTCAAGCTCAGGCAGCCCAGCTTGAGGTGACAGTGACTAATGCGACTAAAGGAATCTACTTTACGCCAATCTTGGCAGCGGCTCATGATTCAAGCTTGTTCATGTTTAGAACAGGGGAGGCAGCTTCTGCTGAGTTGGAATCCATGGCGGAAGGTGGTGACATCTCGGGCTTATCTGGTGTCATCGCCAATGCAGGTGGTGTCGTCGTTGAAAACCCTGCGAGCGGTATTCTTGACCCAGGTGTCGCGACCACATTCGATATTGATACGGGTGATCTGGCTTACTTGTCACTCGGCGCGATGTTATTGCCAACCAACGATGGCTTTGTTGGATTAGACAGCTGGAAGATCCCAACTCAAGCAGGTACCTATAAAGCCATACTGAATGGCTACGATGCCGGTACTGAAGCCAATGATGAGTTGGCTAGTAGTATGCCAAATCCTCCCTTTATTACCTTTGGTGCTGGTGGTACCGGTGTAGAGACTGCCGTGTCTAACGCTAAGGTTCATATTCATCCGGGCAACATTGGTGATAGTGATGCTGCAGGCGGTATTAGTGACCTCGATAGCAGCAGCCATCGCTGGTTAAACCCTGTTGCAACTATCACCATTGTTGTGAAGTAAGGGGGATGTATGAAAGCTAGAATTCTATTTATCGCTGCATCAGTAGCTGTGTTAGCGGGTTGTCCGGACGATGACGACGATTACTATCGCTATGATGTGAGTGTTACTAACCTCACCCCCAATCAACCAATGTCACCACTCGCGGTGTTGACTCACAATACGAATTTTGATCTGTTTGAAGTTGGGCAAAGTGCCTCTGTCGATCTGGAATACTTGGCGGAAGGGGGTAGTAATGCACAATTGCTTGCGCTCAGTGACAGTGACGCCAATGTTTATCAAGGCATCTCAGGCAATGGACTGATTCTTTCAGGTGAGCAAGACACGGTGTCGATTCGTGTCGACCCAAATCAAGAAGGGTATATCTCAGTTGCTTCCATGTTGGTGAACACCAATGATGCGTTTGTCGGTGAATCCGGATTATCACTCAAGTCATTAGCGGTGGGTGATACCTTTACCATGAACATGAATGTTTGGGATTCGGGAACTGAGCTGAACGATGAGCTTGCTGCAACCATTCCGGGACCAGCAGGCGGTGGTGAAGGTTTTAATACCACACGAGACGACACCGATGTAGTGAGTTTCCACTCTGGCGTAATTAGCCAAGATGACGGCCTTACGACTTCTACTTTAAGTGCCAATCATCGTTTCCTTAACCCCGGAGCAAGAATCACCATTACTCGAACTGAGTAACAGGGTCAAAGTACGATGAAAGAATTCCTGCTCTGTTCCGGTCAATTGAAAGGTGGGCAGACTCAGAATAGAGCAGGGATAATGAACAGTGCTGCGGTAAATTTGATGGCAAACATATTGTTGGTTGAAGACGATGATGACTTGGCTGAACTGGTGCAGATGCATCTTAAGTTCCAAGGGCATAACGTAATCAGAGCTAATGTGATTGAAAAGGCTCAGGCGCTCTATAAAGAGGGTCATTTCGATTTGATCGTACTGGATCGTGGCTTACCAGACGGTGACGGACTCGATTTCTGTCGAATGTTGCGTCAGCAAGAGGATTGGACGCCAGTACTCATGCTAACCGCAAGAGACGCTGAGTTAGATAAGGTGTCAGGCTTAGAAGCCGGTGTTGATGACTACATAACGAAACCTTTCAGCGTTCTCGAGTTTCAAGCAAGAGTGAGGAACGTGCTTCGCCGTTTAAGCCATGTCGAATCAGCGACTCAAGAGGTTGTGACAGCAGAATCGATTATGAATTTTGGTGTGCTCACTATTCAACCTGAACGCCATCAGGTGTCACTCAATAACCAAGACGTACCGCTGACAGCTACCGAGTTTACCTTACTTCATTTCTTAGCAACCCGCCCGGGGCGTGTGTATAGCAAAGACGAGCTGCTCGATCATGTTTGGAATACTCATCACTCTGGCTATCACCATACCGTGTGTAGCACAGTCAACCGTCTAAGAACCAAGCTTGCGATGCCGAATAGTGATGATGATTTCATTAAAACCGTTTGGGGTGTTGGTTATAAGTTTGAGTCGAAAGCTTAGGCCTATGTGTCGCGTCCGAAGTTTACTAAAAGGCCAGTAAGACCTAAGAGCCATCGAGGAGAGAACATGAGTTTCAAATCGCGTTTAGTGTTGTTCACCAGTTTGTGGTTTCTGCTCGTGAGTGTGGTGATTGCTTATACCTATAATTGGCAAAAAGAGACCATAGAACAAAGAACTAAGCAGAGCTTACACAAAGAGCTCGCGGTTCATATGCGCGATGATAACCCTCTGATGATAGGGACTGACTACAACCCCAAAGCCCTTAAATCCATATTTCATACCTTGATGTTGATTGGTCCCGATTTCGACATTTATTTTCTCGACAGCCAAGGAAATATCACGACGCACGCTGCGCCAGAAGGCACTGTGTTGGCAAGCCAGATAGACTTAGCACCCATTAGACAATTTTTAAATGACGAGCCTTATCCGATTCTGGGGGAAGATCCGATCAATCCCGGGGCTCGTAAGGTGTTTTCCGTAGCAGCGATTGAAGAGCTAGGTTCGACCGTCGGGTATCTGTACGTTTTGATTGGCAGTAATCGTCACACCGTGATTGCCAATTCGCAGGTCGACACGCCATACATTGCGCTCGCGGGGCTCATGCTGATCTCTATCTTGGGTTTTGCAGTTGGGGCTTATCTATTGGTTAAACGTAGCCTGTTAAACCCAATAGAAGCAGTAACCAACAAGCTGCAACAACAAGCAGAGCAAGATTTTCGATTGGACCCGAACTTCATTCATCAAGTACCAGAATTGGTGCCGATTGCACGCTCGTATCAGTTGATGGCGAAGCACATTCAACAGCAATTTTTGCAACTTGAATATCAGTCGTCACATCGAAGACAAAGCTTATTACAGCTCAGTCATGATTTGAAAACGCCATTGTCGAGTGTATTGGGGTATCTAGAAACGTGGAGGATTCAAAACCCACATTCGGATCCACTCATAGATGTGGCATATCGCAATGGCAACAAGTTATCTGAACAGCTCCATTCGCTGTTAGATAGCGCCAAGAAAGATAACCCGGTACCCACATATCAATACGCTTCAATCGATTTCAATGGGCTGATGAGCGAATGCTTAGAAACGATACAAAGCAAATATCGCCATAAAAATGTTGAGTTGAACATTAATATGCCTATTGGAATCAAGGCTGTGGGTGACAGTGATCTGCTTGAGAGGTTGATTTTGAATCTGTTAGATAATGCATTGAGGCATAGCCCAAGTGGCACTGTGGTGTCGTTAGATGTTGGTTTTGAAGCGGATTCCAAACGGGTGAAGGTGGTCATTCATAATGAGGTTGAACTGGAAGCGCCGAATGGTTCTTTGGGAATAGGAACCAAGATCGCGCAGTCGATACTGATGTTGCATCACAGTGTGCTAGAAACAACAAAGGCAGAGAACTCCTTTCAGCAAAGCTTTTACTTGCCTTCGGTATAGCTCTATCTGCCTTCGATTTAGCTTGATGTGTACTTACGTAGAAGTAACGTTAAGCGTCTTTTCTGTCTTCGTTACCTTCGTTCACTTTCGCGTAGAAGTGAAGCAGCTCAGTTAATTCTTTAACCCAGCCAAACGCATCTTTAGGTGCGTTCTTTAAGATCTTTTCTACTTTCTCACAGTGCACTTCGATTGCGATTGCTTCTTCAAGGTTGAAAGAAATTGAGTAGAAGTGCCAAAGCAGTAGGCGAGTCATTCGCTCGATGTTCTGTTGCGAGTTATCCGACTCTGAGAAGGCGAGGTTCACTTCACCAAGCGCGATAGCGGTCATTCGAAGCATTGCGTCAAATTTTGCTGATTGCATGCGCTCTTCGCTGGTGACTTCTTCTTGCTCGAACGTAAACAATTCCGTCATTGCATCTTCAGGTACAAGGCGATGAATCATTCTTAAACTAAATTCTTCTAGTTCATGGCGAGGCATGGTGATTAAGCAATTTAAGGTGTAGTCGCGTTGCATGGTGTTCTCTTGGATCTGCAAAAAGGTCGGACAGTTTAATGGAGAAGCGAGCTCAGAAAAAGCAGATTTTAGATAAGCCTACGTTTGTGGGCTTATCTGTGTACTACAAGCCCTAAAATCGATGCTTAGGGGAACTGTATTTAGGTTTGAACGCAGTATCAGGCTTTGCTGTGGCTTGGCGGTTGGTACTGCATCGACTGGTCGTTTCTCATGAATATGTTGCTCGCGACCAAACTGCCGATGCAAATAGAACCAAGGGCGAGCCAAGTCATCGCATCAGGAATCTCGTTGAATAGTGGGATCGCCAACAAGGTCGCCACTGCGGGTGTTGCACTGCCAAAAGCGGCAGAGCGTTCAGCCCCTAAGGTATTAACCGCATAAAGGTAAGTGAACGCAGCGATTAAACCCGCCCCAACGCCTTGCACTGTTGAATGAACGGCAAGCTCCGTGAAGGGCCAATTAGCGATTGGTGTGTCCATTAGGTGGCTTGGGAGGGTTCCAGTCAGAATTAGGACGAGTAAAAGCAAAGTAGAACAGAGAGAAATAAAACCGGCACTGACTAACGCATTAAGATTAGCGACACGGGCTGAGATGGTGAACATCGCCCACATTAAGCTTCCGCATAAAAACAATAAATGACCTTTGGTGTATTCAAAGTTGAAGCTGCTTAAGCTACTTCCTAAAAACAACAGTATACCGAGTAAAACCAAACCTAAACCAACAACACGGTGTCGGCTGAGTGGTTGCTTAAAAAAGAGTACCGCAATTCCTGTGACGAACAGAGGGAGCGTGCCCGGAACAAGAGCACTGCCATGTGAGACCGGAACAAACTGCATGGCCGTTCCCGCAACAAGCAGATAAGGCAATCCGCTACCGACAAACATACCCGTTAGATACCGTTTAGGGACGACGGCAATCGCGCTGCGTGCTTTCCACATCAAAGGCAATAACACCAAAGCCGGTATGAGAAATCTTGTGAGGGCGATATCTGCAGGTGTTAAATCTGAATTTGCGCCGCCTTTAAGAGACAGGAAAAAGCTCGCCCAAATGAGTAGGGTGACAGTAATAGATAAGTAGCCAAGATTCATAATATTGAAGGAGAGTGGGTGATGACTCATTATGGAACAGTTGTTGTGCCACAGGTTGGCAAGTTTTGGCCTAACTTGAACTATCGTTGATGATTTCTGCTAATATTTACCAAATAATTAACGGATTTAACTAATGTTTGGCATTTACTATGGATAGAATTGATAGACATCTTCTCGAACTGCTACAAAAAGATGGCAGGTTAACCACGGCTGAACTTGCTGATGAAGTGGGTTTATCACCTTCGCCTTGTGCAAGACGAGTCAAAAGGCTAGAAGAAAAGGGTATTATTGACGGTTATCGTGTGAGCTTGTCACGAGAACAAGTCGGCATCGCAATGAGTGTGTTTGTTGAGGTGAGCCTAAACAACCACCAAGAAGTGTCGATAGATAAGTTTGAGGCGGCTGTTGTAGAGATGGAAGAGGTGATCAGTTGCCACGTTGTATCTGGGGCTTATGACTATTTGCTAGAAGTGGTTAGCCCGAACTTGATGGCCTACGAGGCATTTACAAGAAAACTTCAAAGGCTCTCTAACGTCAAAGATATTCATACCCACCTTGCGATAAGACAAGTAAAAGGCAATGCACCACTGCCAATTTATACCGATTAAGCCAAACTCTGAGCAGTAACACGAAGGCAGAATGAGCTGAAAACGAAATGGTTTACTCCTGAAGTAGAAGCGCGGTCAATATCAAAAATCATCCATTAAGTGTCAGGCTTCAGGCAATAAAAAACGGAGCACCTCGTGAAAGGTACTCCGTATATGATAGGTGCAAAACTTAGTGATACTTAAAGTTAGAGATTGAACAATCCCCAGTTTGTGCATTAATTCTGAATGAAAAAGCATGTGAATGATAATCCACGCCGTCATTCCAAATTGTCTCTCCAAATATCTTACATAGCTCTAGCTCACTTACTGAACCGAACTCTTCCATGTGTTTAGCTACAGATAAAAGTTTACCTCTTATCTCTGCAGTCCATTCCGTGTTACTCAAGCAGTTGAAAGCCATAGTCTTTTGCATATTACCTAGCCAAAATGTTTCTTGTTATTAAGTTATATGAAGATTCATGATAACAATTTTCTGGCGTTTGTAAATCTATTTTGTGATGAATATCTCACATACTCGCTTGCATTGGTCGGAAATTGAACGTCATTGTTGATAGATAGCACATTACTTTTACAACCTATTGATAAAGCTTTGATTAACGAGTTCTTAGAATATTATGAATGGGATTGAGCATATTTATCGGAAAAGTCCAGTCGAACGAGTGAGAGAATCTAATGGTGATTTCAGTTTGATGCACCGTTTGCTGGTTGGTTTATGTGGCGGGCTTCGTCAATCATCGTCGCTTCTCTGCGGTATTTTGAAGACAGCTGACGGAATTTTTCACTGAGTGTATGGAGATCTCGGGAGAGTGATTGTGAGCTTTGGACGTGCACCTGCGCGCTTTCTGCCTGGCGTGGGAGTTTTGCTTTGGTGCAGTGTTTGGCGACGGCTTGCCATGAATACGCTAGAGAGTCAGCGCCTTCAAGTTCACTAGACACAAAATACGCCTGTTGTAGCAAAACCTCGGAGACGTCATACGCGGTATTAATATGACTATTGAGCTGCACATTAAACCTTTCTTCGTACTTTGCCCAAAGCTCAATGATCTGCTTTTCATTAAAGTGTTTAGATAACAATGTCTGTGACTCATAGGTTGAAAGAACTTGGTTGAACTCTTTGGTGTACTGACTATAGCGACCTTCAAAAGAGAGCTGACGATCCAACAGTGTTTGCCAGTTTTCACGGTCACAATGATTCGCTAGAGCGACATTGGCACTCAAAGTTACGCTTACAATGATAACTTTCCCCCAAAAACTCATGACTTTCCTCTACTTACCGTGCGCTCTATTGAGAGTATAGATGAGCAGCAGCATGAGTTGATGTACACTTGAGACATACCTATAACGGAAGAGCTGGTGGATTTGATGAAAAAAGCGCTGATCGCTTTACTTGTGTTGTTGATATTGGGCGGAGGGGGAGGAGCGGCATACTACTTCTTAGTCATGAATAAAGACCCAATCCCACAAGAGAAAACGGAAGAGCCGGCGTTAGAAGCTACCGAGCAATCTGAATCTGACCTTGTACCTACCATGGATCTTCAGCCTGAACCCGAGCAGACGGAATTTTACGTTTTGGAGAGAAAGCTTGAAGTGGTCGAGCAACCTGAAATTGATGGCTTGATAACAGATTACCTCTATAAAGGGGAAAAGGTGGTGGTACTCGAGAAACAAGGCGAATGGGCACGTATCTCAGACTATATAGTCCTTAAAGAAGGCGGCCCACAGACGGCGGAATGGGTCTCTATGTCAGGCTTATCGAATGATGAAGTCATTATTTCGGAAAAAGAAAGCAAAGAGATATTGGATTCCTATTTGGTTAAGTCTGATGACCTCAAGATCCATCAAGAAAAATTCCGTAATTCGGTGGCTAAACTGATCTCTGAGGGGGAGTGTGCCCCAAGTGATTTTGAAGAATTAGGCGGATGGGTGAAATCTGTTAAGTACAGCAATCGAGATGTCTATTTTATTTATTGTGGTGGGTTGTCCCTTGAAAACAAAATTTATCTTGATGTAAATACAAATGAAATATTTACGAAGTAAGATCCCACGCTCAATTTATTAATGCTATTTACTTAAGCCCACTCATAGATTGAGTGGGCTTTTTTGTCTATTCATAATGCTCATCGTCCCCATTTAGAACGTTAATTATATTGAAGCTCATATAGAATCATTAGGAACCATTTATTAATTTCTAATAATAGTTTTGTTATTATTCTCGTGATCAATCATTTCAAATTCCCACATTGCATTATTCTTGAAACAAGCTGGGAGATATAGATTTATCTCGTATTAACAAAGGCTTATCTGCTTGTTGATAAAAGTAAAATTAAATAAACCTTATTAATATCATAGCTTTGCGTTAATTTACATGTTCGTAACATTTCATTAATTTTGGGATGCAAGTCTAGTTTTTAATCATAATACGAAAATATTTTATATTTGTAATAATACTTTTTGATTTTGAGTTGTAGG
>NZ_JBFRSX010000010.1:0-49372 GCF_041473835.1 Vibrio sp. 10N.222.55.A1
ATCCTTATTTGTTATACAAGTGGTTAATTGTGCTCTGCAGTTTCTTTAAAGAGCAGGTTCAGAGGTTTAACCAAAGAGTAAATCCACAAGCCAAATGCTACAAAGCACCACATAAATAATGTTAGAATCAAACTAAATATTGGCCACATAGCCAAGGCGAGCAGCAGGCCTGATATGCCCGTTACTGGTGTTTCATCCCACTTTACAGTCTCCGCACCAAATATAGATGCGATACCACATACTAAAAAGAAGACAAAGAAGCTCAGGCTAAAGCCGATAAAGAGCATTTTGAAAAGAGACCTTTTCGATATTTTCTTAACTGTAATTTCCATTTTCATCCCTGTATTTGTATAACAGCTGTGCTACAGAAAATTCTGCCTAGTTCATTAGTCACCAATTGTACTAGCCTTTGTCTTTCCATAACAATCACTTATACCACAACCTTAGTGATTAGCGTGGCAAATATAGAAATTATCCAACTAGCATGATTCCCACGAAATCATGAACTTACGCGCGTTAAACCCGTGTTGTAACCATCAGAACCTATCCGTACCTCGGAGCAAGTGAAACTCTATAAATCCAAAGCTTGACCCTATACGGTAAGGTGTTTATATTGTCGCCCGCCCAACGGGGCACATCCTAAAATGCACACCGGCCATCCTGCCATCATTCGTGTATTTATATTGGTGTTGTGAACTTCCATGCTAACGAAATTTCGTCCTTTTACTCGTGAATCGGGTGCGCTTATGCATCTTTCGGTTCCAATCATTTTGACTCAAATAGCTACCCAAGCGATGGGATTTGTCGATACGACAATGGCTGGCCAAGTAAGCCCTGCCGACCTCGCCGCTATTGCACTCGGCACAAGCCTTTGGATTCCTGTATTGCTGCTACTACGTGGTGTGATTATGGCCTTAACACCCGTTGTTGCTTACCACCGCGGTGCACGCGACTTTCAAAGTATCTCTGTTGAATTCTTCCAGATGGTTTGGTTGGCATTAATTGCTAGCGTATTACTTATCGCTTATTTAGTGAGTGCGAAACCGATCTTAGAATGGATTGGTGTTGCCGCTGAGATCATTCCAATTGGCAGTGATTATGCGTTCGCCCTCGCCTTTGGTGTGCCGGGTATTGCCCTGTTCTACACCTTGAATGGCTTCTGTGAGGGTATGAACAACACCAAAGTGCCGATGATCATTTCTGTGGTTGGTTTGTTGGTGAATATTCCGGTCAACTACGTGCTTATTTACGGTAAGTTTGGCTTCCCTGAAATGGGCGCTGTGGGTTGTGGCTGGGCGACAAGCTTGGTTTATTGGTTAATGTCAGGAATGCTGTATTCCTACATTAAAGGTCATCACCACTACAAAACCATTATTAGTTTTGCAGACGCTAAACCAAAAGCAAAAGAGATGCTTCACCTTCTAAGATTAGGTTTACCTATCGGGATGAACATCGCGGTGTGTGGCAGTATCTTTGCGGTAATCGCACTGATGATTGGTCGTATTGGTGCAGAGAACGTGGCAGCGGCACAAATTGCACTTAACATCTCAAGCCTAACTTACGTGATTCCTATGAGTATCTCATTTGGCATTACGATTCGTGTTGGACATGCATTAGGCGAGAAAGACGAACTCGGAGCGATTGAGCGCAGCAAAGTCGGTATCTTGGTTGCAGCGTTAATTTCATTGCTTTCGGTTGCGATGTTCCTGCTGTTCCCTGAGTGGATCATTAGACTTTACACGACCGACCCTGCAATAAGCGCTACGGCAGCGGTATTGTTGACCTTTACGGCGATGTATCAATTCAGCGATGCATTGCAAACGTCTGCTAACGGCGCACTACGTGGCTATAAAGACACTAAGATCCCGATGATCTTAGCTATCGCTTCATACTGGGGCTTAGCACTACCACTCGGCATGGTGTTGGGCTTAACAGACCACATTGTTCCTGCAATGGGTGAAGAAGGCTTTTGGATTGGTATCCTAACGGGCTTGAGCGTTTCAGCGACGTTGATGTTAATTCGCTTGCGATACGTGATTAAGAAGCGTGACTTGCCACCAGCAAGTGCTCCATTGGTAAACTAAGATAGAACATTAAACTAAGACAAATCATTAAGCTAAGACAAATCATTAAGCTAAGACAAAATAGCGCGTTATTGCTACTCGGCAATAACGCGATTTTTTATTGAATTTCTATAAACCAGATGATGTGCTTGGTTTAACACTCATCGTTCACAACGCGAATAGTACATTCATAACTTGTGTAGCGCATTATTGCTACATCTACTACAAATATAGTCTCATCTACGATGAATCGTTTAAACCAATGGTGGATTTCGGCGTCGGCATATCACAAAAAAATAGCGCTCATGTATGACATAAGCGCTATTAAATTACTGGAGGCTCAACACATCTCTTAATGAGATATGTTGGGAGTTCTAGATTTTAAATGAACCGACATAACGATCGAGAACTTGTGATAACTCTGCCAACTGCTGGCTTGATTGCTCTAACTTCTCACTGGCGCTCAAACCATTTTTGACTGAGCTATTAACCGTATCCATGTTCATATTAATTTCATTCGCTACCGCTGACTGCTGCTCCGTTGCCGTTGCGACTTGCGTATTAATATCGAGAATAGCCAAAACTTGCGTTGAAATCTTTTCCAAAGCTTGGCGAGCCATTTCAGTTTCAGTCGTACCCTCTTCAATTAGGTTCTTACTATTACTCATCGAGCTAACAGCGTTCTTAGCTTCGGTTTGAAGTTGGTTGATCATAGTGTCAATTTCATCGGTCGACTGTGCTGTTTTTGTCGCAAGGTTACGAACTTCATCAGCAACAACCGCAAAGCCTCGACCAGCTTCACCAGCACGTGCAGCTTCAATCGCAGCGTTGAGTGCAAGCAAGTTTGTTTGCTCAGAGATACCTCGAATAACGTCAAGAATAGTACCGATCGACTGAGTATTATCAGCAAGGCTCACGATGATGTTAGAAGCACTATTCATTTCGGCTTCAAGGTTTGCAATCGAATTTGTGGTCTTCTCGATCGTCTTATGACCTTCTTGAGTTTCACTTGCCGCCATGTTTGCCGCGCTTGCAGCACCAGCCGCGCTAGACGCAATTTCATTAACCGTGGCGATCATTTCATTCATAGATGTCACGACCAACATGGTTTGTTCGTTCTGCTCTTGTCCTCTTTGCAATGCTTGCTGCGACTGTTCACGAAGCCCAATAGCGGTGCTATTTAATTCAACACCCGTATTCACTGTTTGAGTAATAATCTCGTGCACCTTGCCAACGAACACATTGAAAGCCGATGAGATTTGAGCAACTTCGTCATTCCCTTTGATAGGCAAACGTACCGATAGGTCACCATCACCTTCAGAAATATCGTGTAATGTGTTTTTCAATACTAAGAGAGGCTGCATCAGTTTGCTAAGAAGAAGCGATAGAACAACGAGACAAACAACAAAAATGAAAACCATTGAAGCTAGCTGGTAGCTAATAATACCGTTCGTTGCTTGGCTAACCTCTGTGATAGGAATGCCGATATCAAAGGTGCCGTACAGCTCACCGTTGACGTAGATAGGTGCCATGATGTCAAACACCCATACTTTTTGAACATCAGCGTACCATTTTGAATACTGTTGTACGCCTTGGGTTGCACCTTTAACGGTATAGCTATCTTCGTAAACCTTATTAAGTTTATTTTTATCGCTGTGAGCAATAGCACTTACGTTACTATCAATAACAATGGCATAAGTGACATCAGATCGCTGTTTCAGCTCACCCACCAGCTTTTGTAAATCTTGAACTGGGTTGTCTGAATTCTCTAAGATATACCCAGCATTTCCAGCCAAGAATTCGGCTTGAACTTGAGATTTGTTCAATATTATCTCATCGATTTTTTCACTTGAAATGAAATAGGTTGACGCCATACTCGCAGCGACTGCAATGCCAAACATAATAAAAACGGCAAATAGGATTGTTTTCTTCATTTAGGTTGTCTCGACGCAAGTTTGTTAAAAATTCTCTGAAGGTTTCAATAACTGAAACCAAAGCTCGCACGTTCTGTCTCGTGTTAGAGCTCCCACTAATCCTTTATCTGTCAAAATCTCGATAACTTTAGCTAAATTATATGAAAAGCATATGTTAGTCACACTTGCATAACATATGGCGTATCTAACGCGGAATCTACACTGGGAAATCTGATTAACAACTAATAAAGTCGTTTAGAAAAACATGCGCGAATACACAGCAATAGGCCAGAGACACTGCTATCGAACAAATAAAAAAGCGCGTTACTGCCAGTGGCAATAACGCGCTTCATGAATCGATATTTTGCGATATCGTTTTAAGCTATTCCGTTTAAGCTATATCGTTTTAATTAATCACTTTCACATAAGGAAGCACTCGGAATCCATCACGTACTTTTTGGCTCGGAATGTAATGGCGGAAAGCCAAGTTAAACACACCAGAGTCGTTCGCTGTTTTGATGTTGTTCACCGCATCATCGCCACAACCAAAGCTAACAGTGTAAGTACCGTCTGCATTTTTCTCAGCCGTGTTTGAGCTTACGTTCGCCACTTCACCAAACATAAAACCTTGTTTGTTGTAGACAGTTACCGACCAAAACGCTTGGTTTTTAGGGTCATCAAAGGTTGCCTGATGACAAGTGTCTGCTGGGAAGTTGCCAGAGACTTCGTAGATATTGTCATCTAACTGCGCGCCACCCCAACCGATAGCCGCACCCACCGCGTACTTCTCTTTGGTAAACATCTCTTTTGAAGCATCTTCAGGGCTGGTAAACATACCAAACGTCGCCTGAGCACCATCGCGTTTCAGTAGTTTTGGCATTTCCATCTTAAGGTTTTTCTCGACCTTCTCGAATGATTTCTCATCCACTTGCATTGCCATGAATTCGGCGTCTGCTTTTGCATCTATGCTCATCTGATCTTGGATTTTATGAACTTCATCTTTGGTGAACGTCGCGTCGGTACGAACGATTACATACACGTGGTCACCACTGTGAGTAGAAAGATCAAACGTACCAGGACCGTATTGCATTGGCTGAATGCGGTGGTCTTCTGTAATCACTTCCATCGACATGTATTTGCCTTCAGGAATCTCAGGTAGCGTAATCGTCGCGCCCTGTGAAACGTTAATCACAGCCATTGAGTAGTAAGTGTCTCGGTTCATTCGAACCACAGGCTGTTTATCAGTTGGCGTTAGCTCGCGTTTGTGTAGGAATTTATTAACGCCAACAAGCTCTTGGTTTTTCAAATATTGGCGTGACGTTTCGTACACCGCGTAATTGTCGACGGTAGTAACTTCACCATCGGCATTGAAGAACTCTGTCAGAGTTGAAACTTCTTCAGCTGCGTAAGAAGAAAGAGAAACTGCGCTTAAACCTAAAACTACTAATGCTAATTTTTTCATTGTTGACCTCTAATAAAATCGATAACGCTAAATCAATACATAGTCCATTTGTTTTTGTTCGAACAGTTAGTTCGTTAACCGCTCAACTTGTGAACAATGTTATCAAGGCAGCATAAATTCACAAATGACATCGCCGTATAAGAGATATGCATGAAAGTTATGTCACCACTATCGATTTATTCTTAAGATGAACGATTACCTTCAACAGGCTCACTGCTTAACAATAGACAGGTAGGGTAATTAATCCAGTTTAGGGCTGTCGTTGAAATTGGCTGAGCGCAAACCAACTGATGATTAGAAATAATAAAGCTGGAAAGGAAGACGTCATGTTATGAATCACAGGCGCTGAAGTATCTAAACCAGATCCATATGAAAACTGGAGGTCGGTTATTGCTCTAGCTGGTTATTGCTTAGGCCAGCTCTAAAGTCCGTAGCCTTAATCAACTGTCACAAACAACGTCTTCAATCACCGACACGACTAAGTTCTTGAACCATTGATGGGCTGGGCTAGTAACAGTTCTTTTATGCTCAATTAAAAACAGCTCGAACATTAACTCGGGAACATTATCTAGAGAGAATATCGGCACTATCTTGTCGCTTATTCCCTCTAGTTCCGTCAATTTGTGGGTCGCAACCAAAATTGTATTCGAACTCTGCATCACTTCCACTAACGTAAGAAGCTGTCCGCTTTTAAAAGCAATGTCTCTTTGCATTCCATTCTTAGCTAAAAAAGAGTCTACAGGGTGTTGCAGTCCGTAATTCGAGCGAATATCGAGCGTGAGATCGACAAAGCGAGATTCAAGGCACTGCTCAAGTGTGACATTTTCAGCTTTGGCTAAAGGGTGATGTTCAGAAACGTAAAATACTGGATAGATCTGCCCAAGACTCACGTATGGAAATTCGATTGGATTGCTCGGGGCTTCGATGTGAATCGTAAAATCCACATCTCGTGATAACAGCTGGCTAGTAGGCGTTTTTGCAATCGGATATTCGATAAGACTGGCGTTTGGAGCATCGTGCATGAACCGTTCAGCAAGGGGCACAGAAAGCATCCGACTCATTAATGGCGGTACAGAAACAACAAAGGTTTGAACACACTCAGCAGGATCAAACGCAGATTTCGTTACTAGGCTTCGCATCGCCAATAGCAACTCTTCTAAAGGTGCTTGCAGTTCTAACGCTTTTTGCGTGGGCACTAAGCCATTAGACTCTCGATAGAACAGTGGGTCATCAAACAACTCTCGCAAGCGACTTAAGGTACGACTCATCGCAGGCTGAGACAGATACAAGGTATTGGCAGCTCGCGTTACGTTCCTCTCTTTGATTAAAACACTTAACGACACCAATAAGTTTAGATCCAGCCGAGAAAGCTGTTGTTCGATAGTCATCATAAGACATGCATCTGAGTAATATCACTCGTTAAATAATTGCACCATTGTGACTAACAAACAAGTCTCTGTTTAAACGATGGCATTTATATCCAACTAAAAAGGCGAACCCATCGGTTCGCCTTTTTGTTTAAAGATTCGTATTTATCGATTGATCGCCAAATATGAGCCAGCAGCAATCATTATTCCACCAGCACTTTGGTTTAACCTTTTATGTGCGCGTGGCGTTTTTAACAAACCTGCCATTCTGCCCGCACCCATCGCAATCAGCATTACACCAGACATCAAAGCAACAAATGCTAAAACGGAAACCAAGACGATATCTTGTGAGCGTAAACCGTCAAATCAATGAAAGTCGGCAAGAACGAAATATAAAACAGAATCACTTTAGGGTTTGATGCTGAAATCAAAAAGCCTTGCGCGAAACTCGCGAGTTCGGATTTCTGACTCTGTTTGGCGGCGAGTTCAGCTGAGCCTTGCACTTCAGGTAAGATCTTAAACATCTTATAGCCCAAGTAAATCAAATAAGCTGCACCAACGTAGCGAATCACCTCAAACGCAATCGACCAATTCTCGGCAATCGTTGCTAGACCGAAACAGGCAAGCGCAAGGTAAATAAGATCACTGCATATCATACCTAACGAAAGCGTGACGCACTTTCGCCATCCTTGAACCATAGCACGAGCTAAAATGGCAAAGACGCCAGGCCCCGGAGTAATACCAAATACAAACATGGCAATAAAGAATGTAATCGCACTTTCTAATGACATTGGACTGTCCTTTTCTATAACCCAACATAATTGATCATGAACGTATCATGGAGCTTCGATTCTGGTAAAGAACGTTTTTGACTAAGTTCTATTTACACAACTCATGTTTTGAATAAGTGTCGCACGTAATTTACCCACCAGACTTAATTAAACCTAAAACCTAAGTGCTTTTCGTTAGGGCATAAAAAAGGCGAACCTATTGGCTCGCCTTGATCATTTTATTCGTCAGAACCGTTTAGTCATTACGAATAGGTGATAACAGCTCAGGGTTAACCACCAAGTTTCTCACACCGTGGGCGTGATCTTCGTTAAAGTCATTGCCTTCACACCAGCTACCTACTGTCGCGATATTTACTTTCGCGACTTGTGGTCTAACGCTCCATGTTACTTGGAAAGGTGAACCTTGCTCATTGTAACCAGGGCCCGTTGTAGAGCCTGCGTATTGGATCGCTGAGCCAGTATCTTGTGGGATGTTTGGTGCTTGGTGTAAGCCGTTCACTTTTGAATGTTTAGCGAGCGCTTCAAAGTCGAGTGCTCTGTCGTCATTCACTAATACGTAAACTTGGGTTTCTACACGCAGTTGCGGGTTGGTAATTGCGTCGTTAAAACAAGCACCCAATGTTTCACCCGGTTCAACTTGCGCCGTTGAATAAACATAGTGAACTTCAATGGTGTCACCCGAATGCAAAGAACCATGCTCGCTCGGACAAACCTTGCTCTCAAATGGTTTCAGCTCAGCAGAACTCAGCTTGCCTGTGTATTTAAAGCCACTCTGGAATCCCTTACCATCACCGTTACCAGCGTATTGAGTAAACTCGCCGCCTTTATGCTCAGCATTTTTATGGAAGTGAATATTACATAAGTTCATCGCTGTTGAATCAGGGGCATCCGAGAACAGCCTGGTATTGGTTCCTTCTAATGAACCCAAATCTCGTGGGGCTTGCGGGCCAAAACCTTTTCCTTGGGTATTTTCAGAAAGCTTAGCTCTTTGTTCTGCGATAACACCATCTGATACAGACTCATGGCTCGCGTCTGATGCATTTGCATGAGCTGACAACATCACCAATGCGGCACTTAAAAACACACTCTTATTCTTCATTTTTCTTCCCTAGAATATTGATAACTAAACCCAAACCGACTTAACAGCAAACATCTTACTATGCTCGTAAGTGAATATAAGACTTGTCTTTGTAAGATTAGATTTCATTACTTACTTTGGGATGAGTATTAGAACCCTTGATACATATAACAAGTCAAACAGGGTAAATTCGGCGACTCCCTTCCAGAACTAATAATTTCCTATTTTCGTTAACCGTCGCCTGACTCAGCGCTCAGATAAGTGTGCATGATTCTTAGGAACAACGGTGGCCAGATTTAGAAGATCAAAAAAGGCGAACCATCTGGCTCGCCTTCACGTTTCATTCTATCTATTAGGTTGTGGTTCTAAGTTAACGATTTAACCGTTACCGGTGGCAAATATCCCAAACGTCATGACGTTCAATGCATCTGTCACGCCCTCTAGTGATTTAATCACCGTCTTAGTCGGTTTATTATGACGAATAAAATAGCTTCCGATGCCTTTTTCACCGCCACTCTTAGCATCGCTTTCAGTTGTTTCTGTCGCTTCTATTTGAGAAGGCTCCACTGATTCTGGCTCTGCATTGGCGTGAGCTATCGTGTCTTTATTTGAATCAAGGTTAGTGAGTGGTTGATGATTAACGATTGAATCATGGGAAGAATCAACGCTGGTCTCAGCGTTTGTATCCTTTGAAGTCTCGAGATTACTCTCTCCCTCTATACTTTTCGACATAGCGTCTTCGTTGCTCAATGTCTCGTCGTCTAGCTGATGATTACTCGTTGAAGAACAGGCTGTTAAGAAGAACAGGCTAACGATGAATATGAGTAAGTTTCTCATTATAATGATAAAGCACGAATTAATAAAACATTGTTCGATTGTATTTTATTTGGCTGACGACATCCAGCACCAAGCAGCGTAAAAGTGAAATGTCATGTACTTGAAGAGTAAAGAAAAGCGTACGATTGTAGGTCTAAAACTAATAATTCGAGACTTCAATGAGGTTGCCATCAGGATCTCGAATATAAACAGAGACAATTTTTCCCGTCGCACCGGTTCGCTGTACTGGTCCCTCTTCTATGACGACGCCTTGTGCTTTGATATGTTCAGTGGCTTCAGCAATTGGCATATTGGTAATAAAGCAGAGATCTGCACTACCGACCTGCACACGCCTTGCCTTTGGCTCGAACTCGCTACCTCTGAGGTGTAAATTGATCTTCTGCGTTCCAAATGACAACGCCAACCTGCCCTCGCCAAATTCGATAGGCTTCATTCCAAGTACCCGTTGGTAAAAGTCGACCGTAACTTGTAAATCTTTCACGGTTAATACCAAATGATCTAAATGACTGATTTCCAATTTAATCGTCCTTGTCTCGTCGTTACTAAATGTTGAATATTAAATGCTGAATAACGCTAAGTTACATACTCTAATGTTAGATTTACTAACACAAGATAAGCGTACATCTTCACTTCTCACTTTGAACGAATAAAGGGAGCACTGACTGCGCTCCCTTATCATAGGTATTACGTCACTTTAAACCGTTTTAACTAGTAACAAGCACCTTCAAATACCCAATACCAATAATTATCGAACGGATCTGCACCCCAATTGTCCGCCGATGCGGTGAATCGGTGGCCATAATATTGAACAGCCGCACCAGTAGGATAGTAGTAGTTTGGATTCCACTCTTGAAGGTTGTCACACAAGGCTTGTGGTTCTGGTTCTGGCTCAGGCTGAGGAGTTTCTAAGTCAGCACTCACAGCAACATACGCATCCATCGAACCTTGAGTCCCAGCAGCCATCACGTATACGTCACTTCCCTGTATCCCACTAAAACCACAGTATTCGCGGTTACCCTGATTGGTCGAAGAACAATCATAGTCATTGATCGTTGCTGGTCGACCGATTGCAACGTACATATCTACATCGCCGTAGCCATTATAAGTCTGAATCCACACTTCATCAGCCGGCGCGTTCTTAAGCACAAATTGTTGTTGATTCTCACTTTCGCCTTGTATAGGCGTTGGTGTATTGATCTCTAGCTCTACAACACCCGGAGTTGGCGGGTTAGGATTTGGATTTGGCTGGCCCGCACCACAGTTTTGAACATCAATACCTACCTGACTAAACGCTGAACTTACAGCTGAGGTTTCATAACCAAGATCTTTAGCGGCTTTGCAGACACCGTCAGCACCTTGTTGAAAATCCGAGTTAGGTGTCCAGTAAAGCTGGTTAGCCGTCGCGTAGGCCTTAAACGCTTTTTTAATACCCCAGTTATTACTTGTCGACAAATGGTAGAACGCTTTATTAAAGACCCCTGAACTGTGGTGTACATCAATGCCGCTATAGTATTGGTTGACGTGGTCAATAGATATACCATCTTGGCTTGGTTGAATGAAGTAACGCATTGCATCACTATTTTTCATTACATGCTCGCCCATCTTCCAATTGAAGCTACCGTGCACAAATTCACTTAATGCGGCAGCGGCCACATCTGAGAAAGATTCATTCATACCGCCTGACATTCCACGGTACTCAAGTCCGGAGTTTTGTTCAGTAAAACCGTGGCTCACCTCATGGGCAATTACATCCCATGTCGCTAACGGGTACATAGATTGGTCGCCATCACCAAATGTCATTTGGCGACCATCCCAAAATGCGTTCCCATAGTTTGAACCATAGTGAACACGCATCGTGAGTTTTTGCTTAATCGGACGTGTATTTAGCCAATCTTGGTACATGTCGAATACACGTTGTCCAAAATAATGAGCGTCATTCATAGGCGCATAAGCACCATTCACTGCGCGATAATTGTTAACGTTCACGCCATTGTTACCGTTACAACTAAACCGATGTATTTGTCCTGAACTCTGCTGATTGTTCATGTTCAGAGTGACAACATTCTGGCTGTCCATTTGGCAATTAGAGTTAACTTGAAATCCTCCAAATCCCGTATTTGAACCAAAATAGTAACGACCGCTTTTCTCGTTTCCACCAGGCCCCTCAGCTTCAATGAAAGCAATGCCTTCCCACTGATCGAGTAACTCTCCCGATTTCGCATCAACAAGCGTAATTGGTCTTGAAGGCCCCATTCCTTTGGTTTGTAAGAAATCAATCTTGTAGATGAGGCGTGCTTGTTCCTGTTGATCAAGCCAGATAACAAGCTCGGTATTAGGGTCACGAATGGTCGCTGCTGCAATACCTTTGTACTTTGATTTCGCAATTTCAACGGCTTGTTTAGCGTTAATCAGCGGTAGTGTTGAACCAATATCAGACTCGATGCCTGTTAAGACTTGGCCATCAACGGCTGTTGCAATACCTTGCCTAGAAAGATCCACGACCACAGATTGTCCGTAAACAGGTACTCCATAATGGAATTGCTTCTTACGTAACAGCGTTGTTGTATCTATGTTGACTTGGGTTATATCTTGATAAGAAAGCGGCTCACTTACGGCTGTAAACCCTTGTTTTGTATTATTAAGTACTTTAGACAAGTCAAGTTTTGAATAGTCGACAACGTTGGCAGCTTGAGACGTGAAAGCTATCGGAAATAGCATTAGTAAATGTGTACTACGCATACATCACCTTTATAATTATGTTTTATAAATTCATCAAATCGATGAGCGCACATCTTAACGATAGATATTACACATAAAGAAACCAACTAAGTTGCATATGTGAGATTAATTCAAAACATAATTAATGATGTATTTCGAACTGAGATATACAGCCAAAATTTATTTAAAATCTTATAGTTAGCTAAATATTGAAGTGTTATTTCTATAAATAGGGAGTGATAAATCGCACAGTAACAAGCATTAAAACCAATCCAAAGAAGTCACGTAAACGATAGCCTCTTTGGTGGTTTCACACAGGTCGAGTATCCGATGGCGAAATCAGATCGCTATCGGGCACTCGACCGATGAATAGGTGAGCATGAAAGGGGGAAAGATGAATAATAATCGCTGAAGAGACCTACAAGATGTTCAGGCCAAATAGTTCTTTAACATCAAACAACACGGTTTCTGTTCTTTCTCTCGATACTTGTGTGCCTTGGCGCAAAATATCGATGAGTTGCGCTTTATCATCCAGTAACTCAGATCTTCTTTCACGAATAGGACGAAGCATCTCTTGCAGGCACTCTTCCAACACTTTCTTAGTTTGTCCATCACCTAGCCCACCTCTTTGGTAATGCTCTTTTAGTTGACTGACATAGTTAGCGTCACTGTGAAAAGCATCAAGATAAGTGAACACGATATTCCCTTCTACCTTGCCTGGCTCTTCAATTCGAAGATGATTTGGATCGGTATACATGGATTTAACGGAAGCTCTGATCTCTTTCTCTGTTGCACCCAAATTAATGGCGTTGCCCATCGATTTAGACATCTTACTTTTACCATCGGTACTAGGGAGGCGAGATGCATTGCTGAGAAGCGGCCTGCATTCATTCAAGATTGGTTTGCCAGCGAGCGAATTCACTTTCCTTACTATCTCATTGGTTTGTTCTAACATCGGCAATTGATCATCGCCAACAGGCACTAAAGTCGCGTTAAAAGCAGTGATGTCTGCCGCCTGTGAGATTGGATAAGTGAGGAAGCCTGCTGGAATTGAACGTCCAAACTCTTTGTTCTGAATTTCGCTTTTGACTGTTGGATTCCGTTCTAAGCGAGCGATAGAAACAAGATTGCTGTAGAACATGGTGAGCTCAGCTAACACCGGCAACTGTGATTGCAGACAAATCGTGGTCTTGGTCGGGTCGATACCCACCGCAAGATAGTCAGCGACTACATTGAGAATGTTGGAAGAAACCTTCGAAGGATTATGGGCGTTGTCGGTAAGCCCTTGCATGTCAGCGACCAATATCGTTTGGTCGTGAATATGCTGCAAAGAGACTCTTTGTTTAAGTGAACCGACGTAATGACCCAAGTGCAAAGGCCCAGTAGCTCTATCGCCAGTCAGAATGATTTCAGGCTTGTTGGTATTGTTCTTACTGCCAATATTATTGCTGTCGGTATGGCTGTTTGAGTTGGTATTCATGGTGTATCTCCAAGTTAAAAAGGCTACTGGAGATAAAAAGAGGCGACATTTTTGATGACATTCTTAGCTACCGTCCAGCAGCTAAAGAATGTAAGTATTCCGTGCTGCTCTATTGAGAGCACCACCAAAAGAAAATTGAAGTTGAAGCAGAATTAAATTTCATGGTTAAAACCTATCAACAATACAGACGAGCGACAACTGTTATTTACGCACACCAAGAAAATAGGTTTAAGATTAACAGTTTATAGGCTTAATCTTTACTGGAACACAGTTCAGTGATTCGGTCACACATGGCTTGGTTGACTGTGAAGTGGGTGTTGAGAAACACTAGTTGGGCAAGTGCCGATTCAGCCGTGCGCTCGTAACCTTGGGTAAAGGTTGGTAGCAATTGAGCAAACTTAGGAAAGCGCGCTTCTAGTCTTCTATCCGACATAAATTCATCAACGAATTCAGGCTCAGAATGCTCAGTTTGATCCACAAGATCGATCAAACGATCAAGTGCGTAAGATTGAACGAACCGACTGCCCGACAGCTTTTCGCCTCGATTATAACGAGACATACCCACATAAAGATTGGTTAATGCTTCGCCTATGATCCACTCTTCGGAGTTAGTATCTGCCTCCCCTTTTACTGGTGGGATACAGCACTGAGTATCAAATTCAGGTTGCTGCCAAACAATGCGCCCTTCAGCAAATGGAATATGCGCTAACTCGTGGGATTCAAACACCGCAAATTCGCAAAAGATTCCGTCAGCGTATAAGACTTTATAGCCATCGACGGTGTTTCTCACCGCGTAGTCGATTGGGTGAATATCAGATAGCCAATGCAAGCTGTCTAAGAAATACTGCTTATGCCCCGTTTGTACTATCGCGAAAAAATCGACATCTGAATACTGATCAAGTCGTTCTGTTTCAATACCTACCGAGCCCAATCCCAGTAAAGCATGAGCCTTACCCGATGCTTCCAAAGACTCCCCAATCGCATCTAAACGCTGGAGTAATTTTTCTGGTGTATTTATGTGTCTTGTCTGCATCACTTTATCCGTTTGCATTGCTCAATCCCTATCAAGTTGAATGCCACTCAACCTAACTGATAGTTAGAACATCTAAGAAGCTTAATTTATAAAATGTGTGTTTCGGATAACGATCTGCGCAAGTTATTGTTTGAATAACGACTGGATTTAGGAGTAAAAAAGAGTGCGTTCAACCGATAAACAACACTCTTCTATCATGACTTATCTTTTTAACGCTGATATTTACAACAGCTTATACTTGTAAACACCTAGTTTACAAACAGCTAGCTTATAAACGCTTTAAGGTTAAAACGACGATTTTTCCAAGTAAGCGGCCATTTCTTCTTTCGGCACCATGCCTCCGCCAGTCGCCCACACAAGATGCGTTGCATTCGCTAGCGTCGACTCATCAATATCTAGGCGATCAAGATATTCTCTATTCTGCTCAACATGAATCACACCCGGCATACCTGCGAGTGCTGAAGGCTCAAGTTGAATACCCTCAGCTTGGTTCAGTTCGCCTAGCAATTGATACATGCGTTCATCAGTTAATGTGTAATAACCATCAAGCAAGCGCTCCATCGCGCGACCCACGAAACCAGAAGCCCGACCAACCGCCAAGCCATCCGCAGCTGTTAAGTTGTCGATACCAAGATCTTGTACCGCAATCTCATCATGCAACCCCGTATGAACACCGAGCAACATGCAAGGCGAATGGGTCGGCTCAGCAAAAATACAGTGCACGTGATCACCAAAGGCCATCTTCAAGCCAAATGCTACACCACCGGGGCCGCCACCCACACCACAAGGCAAGTAAACAAACAAAGGATGCTGTTCATTAACCACAATCCCCTGTTGCTCGAATTGCTTCTTGAGCCTTTCTCCAGCCACAGAGTAACCAAGGAACAGCGTTTGCGAGTTTTCATCATCAATGAAAAAACAACGCGGGTCTTGCTCTGCCTCTTTACGTCCTTGTTCTACTGCAACGCCATAATCTTGTTCATATTCAACAACGTTGACGCCATGCTCACGAAGTTTGCTTTTCTTCCAAGCTCTCGCGTCTGCCGACATATGAACAGAGACCGTAAAGCCTAATTTTGCACTCATGATACCGATCGACATACCTAGGTTACCCGTTGAACCTACCGCAATGCTGTATTGTTGGAAGAAGTTACGAAACTCAGGTTCGAGCAGCTTGCTGTAGTCATCGCTCTCACACAGTAACCCCGCTTCAATCGCAAGCTTCTCGGCATGTGTTAGTACTTCATAAATACCACCACGCGCTTTGATTGAACCTGAAATCGGCAAATGGCTGTCTTTCTTCATCATCAAACGCCCTTTTATTGGCTGCTGATAATGTGCTCCCAATGCTGATTTCATAGATGGAATGTCAACAAGCTCAGACTCGATGATGCCATTGGTCGCTTGAGTTTCAGGAAACGCCTTGGCTAGATAAGGAGCAAACCTTTGCAGCCTCATGCTCGCATCGTGAATATCTTGTTCGCCTAAACCCACATAAAGCAAACCGCGCTCCAGAGTCGTCACATTTGGGTTAAACCAAACCACTTCTTCCAATGCAATCAATTGTTGAAGCAGTGGGAAGTCCGAGATGAGCTTGTCGATATTTAATACAATCATGGGTGACCTTTTCTGGCTAAGCGCGTACTGCGCAGGTTCAATCATTAGTAAACCTATTTAAACGGTATTTGTGTAATCATTCAATGATCTGTAGGCTAGCCTGTCTTCTCATAAGCAAACAGTAGAACAACCTATGAGCGCCTCTCTTCGTAATAGCATTTTCGTCATGTTAGGGATTCTATTCCTAGCACTTAACCTTCGTGGGCCTTTTACGAGCTTGGCTCCTGTGCTTTCTCAGGTTATGGAAGGCCTCAACCTTACGTCGTCGGCTGCTGGCTTCTTAACAGCTTTGCCACTGTTAACTTTTGCCTTATTTTCACCATTAGTCACCAAGATATCCCAACGAATTGGTCTAGAACCAAGCTTGCTTTTAGGCTTAGTTTTGATCACTACGGGTATTACACTGCGCTCTGCTGGGTTAACCCCAACCTTGTATATCGGCACGGTGATGATCGGGCTTGGTATCGCGATTGGTAATGTGTTGTTGCCTGTAGTAGTGAAAGTTAGCTTCCCGACACGCATCGCTACTGTGACTTCTCTGTACATCTTTACGATGGGCATCGGGTCGACGTTAGGCTCAAGTTTGATGGTGCCGTTTTCAAATCTAACCTTATTTACGATCACGGGTTGGCAATTAGCACTGTTAATGAACCTAATATTCCCAATATTAGCTTTGATGATCTGGTTGCCTAAAATCAGAAAACGCTCACCTTCAGCCAACAATAACAAGCAACAAGACAAACCTCTGCCGATGAAACAGATGATTAAAAGCGGCGTAGCGTGGCAAGTAACGTTAGCGCTTGGGCTTAACTCATTTACCTTCTACTCTTTGGCTGGCTGGTTGCCACAGATATTGAACGATCTTGGCTACAGCGAAATCGACGCGGGCTACATTTATGGATTTCTGCAATTTTCGACTATGGTTCCGGGGCTGCTGTTACTGCCGTTCTTAGCCAAAAGTGACAATCAACAATGGCTCATCACTCTATGTGCATCGAGTGTATTTGTTGGATTGATTGGTCTTCTGTATTTGCCTGAGTTTGCGATCTTTTGGGTGGGACTGTTTGGATTAGCCAACTGCTCGACATTTATTATCGCGCTCTCTTTTGTTGGCTTGCGTACATCGAATAGCAGCCAAGCCGCATCATTGTCGGGTATGGCTCAGGGAATCGGTTATGCGTTGGCAGCCACTGGTCCAACGCTGGTGGGTAAGCTTCATGCTCAGACAGATTCTTGGAGTGTGCCGATTCTGTTGATCGCATCTGTTGCCTTTGCGTGCACGATTTTCGCGGCATTGGCAGCACGAGATAAGAAAGTGAGCGTTTAAGCCAAACATAATGACTATGGCGTCGCGACTCTATGGCTGACGACGGTTTTGATGTATTCACTTGGCGACAAACCAAATTTGCCTTTAAAGCGCTGACTAAAACGCCCTTCCGATTGGTAACCGCAAGACTGAGCCAACATCGCCACATTCTGCTGTCCGTTTTGCATCAGATAAAGCGCGTGACTCAAGCGAACTTCAGCCAGTACCTCTCGATATTGCATGCCTTCCAGTTTGAGCTTCCGAATCAATGTGGCTCGGCTCATCGCAAAACGCTCCGCCACCGACTCTAATGGATGTTTCTCATCTGGTGAATGTGAAAGGTAATGGCTGAGCTTTTGGCTAAACGAGACGTTGGCACTGACAAACAATAGATGCAACACCCCTTTTTCAGCTAATTGCTGGTACAAGCCCTGCAACCAAAACTGTTGAGTCTCTTTGCTCATGCTCTGTGTATCAAAAGAGAACAGAGCATTGAGTGAGTCTTGTAAGTTTCGATCCACTTTTACTGTAGGCAGTCCCAGATCATTCGACCGTTCCTCACTTAAATCAAGCATCGCCTGAGAAGGTTGGAATTGAAAGCTGAACACTCGCGACAAGAAGCGCCCTTTGTGGGGCATGTTCTCAAAACTTAGTGAAGCTGATGCCTCACAAAACAACAGCTCAGAATGTGAGAGCTCTGCCGCTGAATCTTTCCAAAACAGGCGCTTACTGCCTGTAATAATCTGAATGATACTAGGGGATAGAATCCTCACATTACGCAGTTTTTGTAACTGCTCTGCACGAAAGATCGTCACTTGATATTGATGATTCATCTCATCCCCTTGTTTACTTATTATGTACGTGTATAAGCTTTAACGTACATAAGCTATTAACGTGTATAAGTTGCGGTCAGTTTAGCTTTGTCTAAAGCCATGCTGTTCAACGTGAATCCAACCACAGCCGACGGCGTATTTTCGTCGAGGTTAAGTTTGTCCGTTGGTAATGCCCAAACCGTGAACTGGTAACGGTGCATACCATCTTTTTCTGGAGGACAAACGCCACCGTAGCCAACTGTACCGTAATCAATGCGACCTTCTTTGCCACCGACTTTAGAGATGTCGACACCGCGAGGTAGCTCGTTCACAGTTGCAGGGATATCAAACGCAACCCAATGCCAGAAGCCACTTTCAGTCGGTGCATCTGGATCATAAGCTGTGATAGCAAAGCTTTTGATACCTGCTGGTGCATCTTTCCACATCAATTGTGGTGATTGATTATCGCCGTCACAACCCCAACTAGAGTATTCAAAAGTCTTTGCCATTGGGTGACCTTCTTGAATATCGTTGCTGGTTAATTCGAACGCATGAGCAGAGCCTGTAGCCAAAATACTGATTGCCAATACTGATTTGATGATGAGTTTCATGATGGTTCCTCTTATTAGGTATGAGCCCAGTATAGTCCCCTCACTTCGCCCAATAATGACAGTAAGTACACAATTATCTATTTTATTCAAATAAATGATACTTACTGTATTTGTACTTTATTATTTAAAAGCATGACCCACTCGACAATTTGTTGTTAAAAGAACACTTGTTGACATTCAGGTTACAAATCGCGCCCAAAACTCTTTAGACTCGCCCCACGACTTTTAACGAGAATGATTGGATGCGCAGGTTTACATTAGCTCTTTGCTTGATCTTTTGGCTCCCAACCCTAGTCAATGCCCAAAGTTTGCAAGATAAGTGGCAAACTCTGTATCAACTGAGCTGGCAATCATCCCCACTCTTAGTATCTCAACAAGAGTTGGCTCAGTATCCGAAAGTTCTGCTCCATGAAAATAGCCGCTATCCTGATTTCAACCAATTCAGTTGGGACGACATCGCAGCGTTAGCGTCAATACAAGATCACTGCCAAGCGATTGAAAGCAGTAACCCTTCATTACATGAAGCCATCGAGTTCGAGCTCGCTCTGTGTCAGCAACAAACATTGGATTCGATTTGGTTTGCAGCACACTCCAAACGTCACCCTGCCGGTGGCAGCTTTGCTGGTCGTTATTTAGCCGCTTACCCAGATGTGACCGAGCAGATACGCCCATTTTTGAGTCTTACCAACCCTCAGCACCCTTTATATAACAAACTAGAAAGCCTAAGTGCACAAGGCAGAGAAGCACTGCTCAATGGATACCGCGCTTGGCAACAAGATGATGTGCTTTGGTTAAGTGGCGAACAAGGCTGGAAAGCTATTCCCTTAGATGTTTGGCAACCTATCGCAGAGCAGCAAGAGGTATCTTTGGCAGGTGAAACCTGTACTTTTTGTTACAGTAACGTGTGCTTAAACGAGCCTAGCAATGACAATCTGATCATGAAAACGTTGATCTTTACATTGCTGCTAACGTTGCTTCCCGGGCTCGCTAGAGTCTTATACCTAAGAACAAAACAACGAAAAGAGAGGCAGTTCGTTTTACAGCTTCTTACTCATGAACTGCGCACGCCTATTACTAGCCTAGGCTTAACCGTCGAAATGTTTAGAAATCGCTACGATGACTTTTCTGATGAAACTCAAAGTGCGGTTTGGCGTTTAATATCTGACTATCAAAGGCTTTCTCAGCTCACCGAAAACAGCAAAGTGTACCTAAGTTCGGATCAGTCAGAGCCTTTGTTGAAGCAAAACGCTTCATTAGAAGAGTGGCTCGATCATGTCTGTGAAAAGCACAATATTTCTTATCAATGTGAAGCGCGTGAAGTTGAACTGAACCTTCCCTATTACTGGCTAACCATCTGCTTGGATAATCTAATCAAGAATGCCAAACAACATGGTAAAGGTGAGGTTTTGGTAAAGGTCGAACTCGGTGACAAGCTGACGATTGAGGTACAAGACGAGGGGCACTTCCCTTCACCGATACAACGGCTCATGTCTGGTGTCACGCCAAGTGAAACGCACGAACTGGATAACATGGGCATTGGCCTGACTATTGTCGAGCACTTGATGAAGCAAGCGAATGGCCGCCTCATTATTCTTCGTAACCCAACCCGATGTATTTTGGAAATTGCTTATGAACACCCTACTGCTGATTGAAGACGACCAACTGCTTGGACAAGGCCTCGTCAGCTTCTTTGAATCCAATGGTTACCAATGCCTTTGGGCGAAGGATTCAGAGAATGCCAGTAAGAAATGGTTTCGAGCCGATCTTGTGATACTGGATCGACAGCTTGAAGATGGGGACAGCTTGCAACACCTTCCAAACTGGTTGCTCCTCAAAGCGCTGCCTGTGATTGTGTTGACCGCTAAAGTAGAAGTTCAACAACGTGTTGAAGGTTTAATGGCGGGTGCCAATGACTATGTGACTAAACCATTTTCGAACGACGAATTACTCGCTCGAGTCATTACCCAGCTACGTCCGTTAGGTGTGAGCCTCTTAACTTACGCAAATATCCAAATCAACTTGTCGGAACGGATCGCTTATCTGGATGAAAGCCCTGTAACACTAAAACCTAAAGAGTTTCAGCTATTGGTACTGTTTGTTCAGAACCAAAGTCGTGTGTTTCACCGAGATGAATTACTCAATAAGATTTGGGGATATCAGGCTTTTCCTAGTACCCGAACTATTGATAATCACATACTGCGCTTACGCCAGAAGCTGCCAACATTGAATATAGAAACACATCGTGGCGTTGATTACCGCTTGGCCGGGGAATCATAATGAAAGTTACTTCGTTAACCGCACTGATCTACACATTGCCGCTCGCAAGTCATGCGGCATGGTTTACCGACACGCCATTGCAGCACACCTATCAATCTCTACTTGATGACCAACCTCAAGTTGCGTGGCAAGAGCTGCAAATCGCACTCGATCACAAATCACTCGATAGTGAGCTTTGGCTGCCAGTCAAACAAGAGATCCTGAGCCAGACTCAATGTGGAACCTTACTCAAACAAAGTGCTGAGCCAAAACACCACATCCAAGTCAGCTTCATTCGACGCTATGGCCTGTCGTCGCACGGTTATCAAATCAAAGTCTCTGCCGAGCAACTCAGCAAAGGCTCAGAAACTCAAACTCTTTCTTTGGTATCGCCTAAAGGTAAAGTCCTTCTCGATGGACAACTCGCTTCCAATAATGAGTATCAAGAGATTGAAACCAATGAAATGTTCATCAAACCCGAATCTGGTGTTTATCAACTAAAGATAGGTTCAAATCACTACCCTATTATTGTCGCTTTAAATAACAGTAATCGATGGCTGACGCTCGAAAGTAAACTCAGCGAACCACATATCGTGCTCTCGCCTCCAAAGGTGATCGACAACTGCCCTGACGCTAATGTGAGTTGGCAATGGTTTGATGAAAACTACAACCTGCTGGGTTACAAAGTGCCAATCAAAACAGCGCAAGCACCCGTTCCCACAGAAAGTCCACAGGGAATTAAAGCCAAGCACTTGAGTGCTTCGGTTGAAATGCTTGAATACCAAGGCACAATTGAAGTCCAATATGTGCAACGCGTCGCCGTGCCTTTCTAATGGAACACCACTAAAGCCAAACAGAAAATAGAGACATATAGGTGACAAAGCACTAGCGCTGCTTAGGTGTAATAACTGTACTTACCCTTTACGGAATCTAGATATGCTCAGCGTACGTTACCCACTCAATCTTTTCACTTGTGCCATTGTGGCTTTAGCAACCGCTTGTCTGTTTTCATCCAATGCACAAGCGAGCCAAATAACGCTCACAAGTAATAGCAGCGTTAGCGGCAGCAGTATTCGCGACAACGCTAACGCCACTACCAGCAATGCCATCTCTATATCGTCGAATACTCTAGAGATAGATTGGAACGGCTTAAGCGTTAACAGCGGTACTCTCACCGTTGATAGCCAACCACAGAAAACGACCAATCTGGTTATTGGCTTTTCCGATAAAGCTGACTCAGTAAAAATCGCCACTTGGACCTTAGTGCCCAGTGGGATAAACCTTGAGGCAGAGCTTAATCAAGACCAGCTCACTTTTCAGTTCAGCTTACCTTCAAATATACAGGTGAAACGAAACAAACCCATCGAATTGACGTGGTTTGATCTTGCCGAACAACAAACTCAGACACTATTTCTTCCGTTTAGTGAAGGTATGCGCGTGCCTACTGACAACAAGCTTTGGGCAAGTTATCTCGTCGGTAACCATTCTGGAAGTAACACTACTCAAGACTTGAAGATGCCTTTTTGGACAGTACAGCAAAACAATCATTTCATTAGCTATCAAATGGTTAATGCAACCAACAATCAACTGCTCTTTTCAGATGCATCCTCTAATGCTTCCTCAAATACAAAAACCAAAATTGATATGAAGGCAGCACACCAATTTACGATGCTCAATCAGTCACAGCCTTTTATTGTTCGTATCACCCTCGGAGACTCGTGGTTAGATGGTGCCAAACAATACCGAGATTGGCGCATCAATAATGACCAGTCTGAAACGCTTGTAGCAAAGCAAAAGCGCAATCCAGATGTGACTAAGTTGATCGGCGCGAGCCACGTTTACCTATTTGGCAAAGACCCATTAAGCATCCAAGATGTGAGTGACTGGTGGGGATTGAAAACATGGTATCTAGAGGGCTCTAAACTCAGTGTTTCTGCGGAAGCGAAAAGAGAGCTATCATCACTCTCCAAGGGGAAAGATTGGTTCAGTCAGTACCACAAACAACTATTGTTGGACTCTATTAGCCAGTCATTGCAGGTGTTATATCCTGTTGGTAATCCGACACTCGAAGACAACACGATTAAAGCGCAATATAAAGCAGCACAGGATAAGAAGAACTGGTTGCTAGAGCACGCTTCCCCTTACCTAAACTCGTCAGAGACTTGGGGACAAGCGTTGTCTTCAGACATGGTCGCTAATCTAAATAAGGCAGGCTTAAACAAACTGTGGCTTGGATTCGATAATTGGATGCCAGCATTCTATCAACCTAACGCTGTGGGTCTGGCAAAACAGTCCGGATATCTGGTCGGTACTTACGATTCCTACAACACCGCAATTCCTGCGAAGCTCAATGACAACTGGCTAACCGCTCAATTACCAGAGCCGATGCGTCAAAGTTGTGCGATTGAACTAGCGGATGGGAGTTTGAAAAAAGGATTTCGTGGAAACGGCTTTTACTTAAACCCGAACTGCCATTTAGAATACGTAAAACAGCGTGCTCAAGACATTATGAGATTCGGCAACTTCAACAGCTTGTTCTTAGATGTTGATGCAACCGCCATGGCACGTGAAGATTACCGCGTCTCTATAGACAGTAATGGCAATACAAACGACGAATCAGACATGCTTTCTGCGTTCAACAACCGAATGAAGTGGCTTAGCGAGCAACCTTCGTTAGTATTAGGCTCTGAAGACGGCAACAGCCTAACAACAAAAGGCATCGCGTTTGCACACGGCTTAGAAACGGTTGGTTTTGGTTGGACAGACAAAGACATGAAAGAGAACCGCCAATCTCCCTATTACTTAGGTCGTTGGTACCCAGACCAAAAGCCCGACTTCTTCTTTAAGCCGGCCGAGGTTAAAGAGCCCTATAAGTCGCTACTATTTTCGCCACAATATCGAATTCCACTTTACCAAGCCGTTTTCCATGATGAAGTAATCAATACGCACCATTGGCATTCAGACAGCCTTAAGTTCACTAATGTACAAACAGAACGTGACTTAACCGCCATGCTGTACAACACACCACCGATGGTTCACTTGACCAGAGATGAAGCTTTATCAAGTTCAAGCCAGAGAATCAAAGCACTCAAACACTATCAAGATGGCTTTGAACCAATGCACGAACAGTTATGGGATAAACAGTTAGTCGATTCCGAATGGTTAGATAAGAGCGGCGATGTTCAACAAACTGAGTTCAGTGACGGGAGTAAGATCATTGCTAACTTTTCTAACAAGGCATTTCGTTACAACGGTGTCGATATTGCTGCCCTATCGGTCAAAGCTATATTGGCGAATGGGCAAGTCGTCGACTGGCAGCCCGATCATAGTTAGCTTCGATACGGTTTAGACAATAACGAATAATAGGAAGCCTAAGCACTTAACCGCTAAGGTTTTCCCCGTTACTTTTGCTTCCTATTTTGAAAGGCAGTCAGTAGATAGTCGATAAAGACCTTTTTACGTTTCGGCATCAACTGCCTGTCTGCATACACTAGGCTTACTGAAACTTCTGGCATCTCATATTCAGGTAACAGACGAATCAGCTTACCTGTCTTAAAGTGTTCCCGACAAATGAATTCAGGAAGCACCGCCAAGCCGAGCCCATCCACACACGCTGTTAGGCATGCCGTGATGGTATTCACCCGCAACTGACACGGCAGATCGATCAAAATCGACTCTCCGCCTTCTAATTGTAAATGCCACTTGGGTAGACGCGCGGCCTTGTTCACCACCTCAATCATTCTGAATGGCGGTTCAAGATCATCGGGTGAAGAGACGTCATCGAACTGCTCTAAATACTCAGGGCTGGCTGCCAATACACGCTTTGATGTTGTGAGGTAGCGAGAAACCAAGCTCGAGTCCACTAGCTCACCAATTTGTGCGTAAAGATCGATCCCCTCCGCAATGATGTCGACTTCTCGATTCGACAGTTCTAAGTTCAAAGTCACGTTTGGGTGCTCTTTTAGGAAGCTGTGGATGTATTTGGCTAATACTTGATGCCCCAATTCGACAGGCAACACAACATTCAACTGCCCTCGGATCAAATCCTGATTGGCTGAAACCTCTAGCTCAGCTTGGTTCATGATCTCTTGCATCTGCATGCTCGACTGATAAAAGCGCTCACCCTCTGGCGTTAAGACTAAACTTCGTGTCGAACGAGTGATCAACCTCACACCTAGATGCTGTTCCAGCTCGTCTAGCTTTCGGCTGACGGTCGACTTGGTCATGTTCAATGCTTCAGCTGCGTGCGTGAAACTCCCACAATCAACAGCTTGTGTAAAAACAGTCACAGCATTTAAATCCATCGTACTTCTCCCAAAGCGCCATTAGTTAGATTTTTGCAACAGTATTTCCCTTTTTTCCTATCTTATCAATCAATCGAATTCATTTACAATTCGTTACATCTAAATAAAAACAAAATGAGAAAGAAAAAATGACAGAGAACAACAACGCTTCGCAAACAGTAAGCACCAAAAAACGTAAAAAAGCTCCGCTTATTGCTACTGCGATCATGCTGTCATTGGGTTTAGCCGGTGCTGGATACTGGTACGGCTATGGCCAGTACTTTGAATCTACCGACAATGCCTACCTACAAGGCGACATCACGAATATTAGCCCTAAGGTCTCTGGCTATATTGTTAAGTCTTATGTGAGTGATAACCAATCGGTTAAAGAAGGTGATTTGCTGGTTCAAATCGATGACCGTGATTACCAGTCAGCACTCGCTCAAGCAAACGCCCATTTAAGCGTCGTGCAATCAGACGTCAAAAATCTAGTGGCACAACAAACGTTACAACGTAGCAAGATCAATCAAGCAGAAAGCCGCGTTGATTCTGCACAAGCTGAATACGAACGCGCGATTCAACAAGTGGTACGTTCTCGTAGCTTACTAAAGCGTAACTACGCGTCTCAAGATGAAGTCGATAGCATGGTTGCACAACAAAAAGTAACTCAGGCAGATTTAGAAGAAGCAAAAGCAAACCTCGTTGCAACCAATGACCAATTAACCGTTATCGCTAGTGAGATTGAGCAAGCAAATGCATCCGTGACCGAAGCTCAAGCCCAGAGAGATCAAGCACAGCTTAACCTTGATTACACCAAAGTTTACGCGCCAGCAGATGGCGTGATTGGTAAACGCAGCGTACGTGAAGGCTTGCTGATTCAAGCAGGCGCACCACTGATGAGCTTGGTACCAAACAACCAAGTGTGGATTGAAGCCAACTTCAAAGAGACACAGCTAAGTGGTATTCACAAAGGTCAGACGGTTGAAGTAGAGCTGGATGCGTTCCCGGGGCAGCCTCTTGAAGGTGTGGTAGACAGTTTCTCCCCTGCGACTGGCGCTAAATTTGCGCTCCTACCACCAGAAAACGCGACCGGTAACTTCACTAAAATCGTTCAACGTGTACCGGTTAAAATTACTATTCCAGATCAGCAAGAGTTGAAAGGTCGACTGCTTCCTGGTTTGTCTGTGGTAGCGACCATCGATAAACGAGGCTAGACCATGAGTAACGCTGGTGTTGTCACCCAAACAAATGATGATGACGAGGTTTCGAGACGCCATTGGATCGCCCTATTTGGCGGCTTGATTGGCGCGTTTATGGCGATCTTGGATATTCAGATCACCAACTCGTCTCTCAAAGATATTCAAGGTGCGCTATCAGCCACCTTGGATGAAAGCTCGTGGATCTCTACGTCTTACCTAGTCGCAGAGATGATCGCTATCCCACTCAGTGGTTGGCTTTCTAAAGCGCTCGGTAAACGCCGTTATATCACGTGGACGACAGCCATTTTCACCATTTCATCTTTGTTGTGTTCGTTCTCTTGGAACATGACCTCGATGATCGTGTTCCGCGCGATGCAAGGCTTCAGTGGTGGTGCTCTAATCCCGCTTGCTTTCTCGCTGGTGATTCAGTTATTGCCGGTCAACAAGCGTGCTGTGGGTATGGCACTGTTTGGTGTAACCGCGACCTTTGCTCCATCGATTGGCCCTACCTTTGGTGGCTGGCTGACGGAGAACTTCTCGTGGCACTATATTTTCTACATCAATATTCCGCCAGCTTTGCTTGTGATCACCATGATCCGATATGGCTTGGACGATGAAAAACTCGACCTTGGCACGCTGAAAAAAGCCGATTGGTTTGGTATCGCCACCATGGCATTAGGGCTAGGTTGTTTGGAAGTGGTGTTAGAAGAAGGTAACCGTGAAGAGTGGTTCAGTTCGAGCTTTATTATTGGCTTGAGTATTCTGTCGGCGGTGAGTTTGGTTTACTTCGTGATAAACGAACTCCAACACAAGAAGCCATTGGTTAACCTGCGGCTATTGCGGGATGGGCAATTTGCGATGTCTTGTATCGCCTATTTGATTCTAGGAATGGCATTGCTCGGCTCTATCTATGTTCTACCGATGTATCTCACTCAAATTCAGCAATATAACGCGATGGAAATTGGTGAAGTGCTAATGTGGATGGGTTTCCCACAGCTTCTGATATTCCCAATTGTGCCAAAGCTAACACAGATCATTAAGCCTAAGTACTTGGTTACCTTTGGCTTCGCGATGTTCGGTTTTAGTTGTTACGTAAATACACACATGACAACCGATTTTGGCGGGCAACAGCTGATTTTATCTATGGTTCTGCGTGCTATTGGTAGTCCGTTCATCATGGTTCCGCTGTCTTTGGTTGCCATGAAGAACATCAGCAAAATGGACACGCCAGACGCATCAACGTTAACCAACGTAATGCGGAACTTAGGGGGCGCTTTCAGCATCGCGATTATCGCTACGCTATTGGATAACAAAACCCGTGAGCACTTAGCACACATCAAGGAGTCGCTACCTTCAGTGAGTCAACTTGGTTGGCAGACGCTTCAGCAACAACAAGCGTTTTTCATTCAGTCAGGAAGTGATGCCGCAACTGCGATGCAACAAGCACAAGCAAGTTTGCTCGGCACAATGCAACGTGACGCAGCCATCATGGCTTACAACGATGTGTTCTTAATGATGACGGCGTTCTTGGCTCTAGCGGCAGTATTGATTCTAAACATGCGTGATTAACGCTAGAGTTTCGGTAAATAAAACTTCAAGCAAAGAACAACATTTCGAATAAAAACTCGAACAATAAAACAGAGAGGTGAGCTTATCGGCTTGCCTCTTTTTTATTTCTAAAACACGTATAACCCCACTAAAATCAGGTAAAAGTCACCTGCGTTTGAAGGCTTTCATAAATGTTATCTAATACTCTTTAATTACCAATAGTTTATTGAGTGTTTGTATGTGATATAGGCACCTTGACAATGTGCAACTTGACACCTAAATTAAAAAATAACATTTGGTATTAAGGAAAATGGATTTGACCTTACCAACAGACCTTCGAATTTTGATCGTCGACGACTCTAAAAGTGCAACAATACTTATTAAGCAGCAACTGGCTAGTTTGGGAGTTTCGCGCGACTGTATTTTTATTGCGACCGACTATCGAAAAGCAATTAAAGCGGTCGAGACACACTCTTTTCATGTACTCCTCATTGACTACCACTTAGAACAGTCTTTTACTGGCTTTGAGCTGTTGGGCATTCTGTATCGAAATCGCCTCATCGATCATACTGTGGCGACAATCTTGCTCTCTGGGGATATGCGTCAGGAAACAGTATTAACCGCCCTTTCAGGTGAAGCACACCACTTCGTTTCTAAACCGATTAATACTCAAACGTTGGGTAAAAAGATCCAAAGTGCCGTGTCCGTTTCAAAGAAACTCACCCAACTGAATGATTTGTATCCCATTGCCAGTCAAGAGAGATTAGCTCAAGCTTTGGCGATCTCCCCTAATGGTACTAGCGTTCAGTTCGAAGCGACATTGATTGAACATTTAATTGCAGGTAAGAAATGGCAGTTACTCTCTAGCGTCATTAACAACTCCAAAACCAACATGCACCCAACCAAATTGGTGGCTGAGGCGCTGATTCTCGACAGCTTAGGCAAGCCAAATTTAGCCATAGATAAGCTCCACAATTTTCTAATAGCACAGCCACTCTCATTGAGCGTGATTGACTGCTTAAGCTGTATCTATGAAAAACATAAAATGCTGCTGCCTGCTCTTAAATTAGCGATTCGTGCATTTGAGATGACTCCCAGCATCAGCCATCGTGCAATCAGGGCCATCGACTTAGCTGAGAACGCAGATAACACACATATGATCATAAAGTTAGGTGAGATGTATGCAACCCACATTTCAGCTGCTGACATTGATGTCATCCATTCCATTGGTGCGCACTTTAATTCCTTAAAAGCAACGTATCAGCGCGAGACGCAACTAAAGTACAAACGTATTTTGCTTGAGCACGCCAACCAATTCACCGAGTTGGTAAACCTGAAACTTCCGGTAAAACAACAGCAGCAAGTTTTGGCCAGCCTTGCCCTATTTCAGAGCAGCATATTGCTCATCGAAAATAGCCCTCAGATTGCCCACAAAAAAGTGATTAGAGCTTCGACACTGTTAGCGAACAATTTCCACAGCCAACCGACTTATTTGCTCACTCAGTTATTACCCATGCTCGCCCACTTTGGTGAGTACTCTCTTTATCATTTAACAGTGGAATGTCTCAAATCTCGTGGAGAAGCCATAAATCACCAACTTGAGTCCAAAAATGTCGACCCTTCAACGTGTATAAACATTGAAAATTTGGGTTCGATCCAAGAAATAAAGGACTACATTCACAGTTACCCATATTCAGTTGCCGCCAAACTTGACTATATATACGCCGTCAATAAAGCTCATATAGATGAGAAACTTAGCGACGACTATCTAGAAGAAATCTTACAGTTAGAACTTCCTCCAAAATGGAATCAATGGATTAGTGATTCATCAAGGTATGGTTTTTCCACTAAGCCGCCTAGCCCATTTTCAACATTCAGCCGACAGGAGTCCACATGCTAGACTTTGATGCTTTAAACGCCTATTTAGACAATGACAGAGACGTCATTTACGCCGTTTTGTCTACATATCAAGAAGACCATGGCAATTCGCTACAAGAGATCGAAGAGTTGGTTCAACAACAAGATTGGGGCAAGCTTCATTTTACCGTGCACACCTTAAAAGGCATTTTAGCCAGCTTTGGTGAAGAAACGGCCACAGTTGCATTGGAAAGAGTAGAACAAAACACACTCAATAAGCTTGCGCCGCAAGATGATGATCTTTCGGTTATCTACAGCGAAATGAAGATCATTAATCAGCAAATCGATGAGGTTCTTAGCACTTATTAGTCGATAGAATTAAAACGTGCATGGCGATACTTAACAGCCGACACAGCTAAAAGAGTTGAGGTGCTTGGAAACATTGAACCTCGACTCTTAACATTTTTCTCATCATTTCTCCTCTCAATTATAGTTCTAACCCACACCTATAAATTCACGTCATTTATCTAGATAAACCGATGTATAACACATGCTTTATAAACTATCCGTCTTAATGTTTTAAACGAAAAACCAACACACTTGATGAGATGCAAAATAGTTAAATATTTGTAGATCTTTTTGTGACATAAACATACGAAATTGCATTTTATTTATTGGTAAAGAAGAAATTGTTACCTACACTCTAATGAAACCAAGCGTTAATCACTTGGTGGCATAATAAAAAAAACTAAAACGTTCAGTCGGCTAGATAAGGACAAGGAAATGAACAACGATAGTTTTGCTGCGTTTCAGGGGCTCACGGATGAAACACCCATTACCGAATCATTTTCTACCAGTGCAGACCCTTATGCTCATTATCTGAAAGATATTGTTGGCATTGATCTGCTGTCGCGTGAAGATGAGGTGTATTACGCAAAATTGAATCGCGCGGGTGATAAAAAAGCGCGTGATGTCATGATCGAATCAAACCTGCGCCTTGTTGTGAAAATCGCAAAGAGTTACCTAAAACGTAAAGGCAATAATTTCACCCTGCTCGACCTGATCGAGGAAGGCAACATTGGCTTGATTAAGGCCATCGACAAATACGATCCAGAACCAGGCTATCGTTTTTCAACCTATGCTGTTTGGTGGATCCGCGAAAACATTGAAGCCGCACTCATGAACACGGGTCGAACCGTTCGATTGCCAGCTCACGTGTGTAAAGAAATAAACAGCCTCGCCTCAAAAAAGCTCGATGCAAGCAAAAAAATGAGTAAAGAGGTTTCAATTTCTGAGCTATCAGACAGTTCAGGTGTAAGGGCCGAACGCGTCGATCAACTGGTGGCGTTAAGCGGGTTTATTGACGTGACGACAACGGTTGGAACTAGCCATGCGCCTATGGTGCTTGATCAATGCGAAAGTGAATATATCCCAGACCCTCAACAAGATTGTGAGGATCAATCCTTTACCCAAGCTCTAGAACAAATCATCTATACACTTCCTCCAAAATTACAAAAGGTGCTCATCCACCGTTTTGGTTTCTTTGATAACAAGGTGAAAACGCTGTCTGAGGTCGGACAAATGTTGGATGTGAATGTTTCTAATGAACGTGTTAGACAAATGCAGAAAGAAGCGGTCGAAAGAATTCAAAAACGACTCAAATTTGATGGTTGGGTGTAAGTCGTAGCCCAGTTGAGAATTAGTTGAAAATAACGTTAAGCCAAAACAAAGACCTTTAGGGTGAGCCTCCAAGCTTGCCCTTTTTGTTTGCTGATTCGTTAGAAAAATAAAAAAATCGTAAGCACACGAACCCTAAGTCGCTAATGCCTAATGCCTAATGCCTAATGCCTAATGCCTAATGACAAATGACAAATGACAAATGCCACACCATTAACTTACCTTAAAGAAGTGACTCGCTCACTGCGCAAAATGAGATAATTGATATAAGTGGTTTCAAGACAATCTTGTTCCCACACTGATAAAATCCGTTTAGCCGCAAAATAATAATCTTTGTTTCTCAACAACATCCCAACGGTGCGGCTAAGCTTTTCAAATCGAACGTGATCGCTCGCAGAGATGTAGTCATCGTCACTTTCAATAATGGGCGCTAAACCATCAGCAAACCAATTATTCAATATTTCTCGCATCTCTAATTCAGACTCAGGCACATCCACACTCGACAACTCTCGATGTTGAGGCGGTGGCACTATGTACTTCGACGCTTGCGGTGAACTGACATAACGATACATGTCGTCCCTCCTGTCTAACGGACCCTTCTAATAATTAAGGACATATTTACCTGTTCTCAAGTTTATTTAGCGAAACAAAAAAATAAATAAAAAAAAGCCATGTATCAATAACTCTACATGGCTTTAATGAGGGCAACTTTACGCTGCCCTATCTACTTGTCGGTTTAGACTAAATGTCGGTTCAGACTAAAACCAAGCCCTCTCGATTAAATCGAGCTTTGGTCGAAGTCGTTGCCTTGATCGGTTCCAGTTTGAGAATCTGAATCGAAACTTCCAGAGTCGTCCGTGAAGTCGACACCTTGGTCTTGACCTCCCGCACTTGTCCAGTCGCTGCCACCAGATTCCATACCTGCCATGTCCGGTTGCTGTTCTTGCGTAGAGCCTTGCATGGTGTATTGATCATCGACCTCAACTTCAACAGAACCGCTAGCACCGTCTATTGAGCTACCCAATTCGTCGTAACCTTGGAATTGGATCTCGCTAGTACCTTCGTAACCTTCTGGAAGTTCAACAGATACAGGCTGCTCTAAGTTGCCACTGATTGTGAAGCTACCATCACCGTTATCCAGTGCGTTACTTACAGTAGCGCCCTCAGGTAAGCCAGACATATCAGCGTAATCAACCGATTCGTTACCACTCACCTCATCTGGAATCGAGATAGAGATAGTATCGCCCGGCGCCGCAGTTACATCTGCTGCGCTGTCTTCAGTTTCAGCATCTTGTGCTTGGTCATCAGCTTGTTGAGCCACTTCCACTTGTTGCTCTTCTGTTGCTTGAGCAGCTTGGACTTGTGGTTCATCACTTTGTACTGAATCATCTTCAACTTGGATGCTTAAGCTGTGACTTGATACTTCACCGCCGTCGTTAACTTCAACATTCATCGCTAAATTGCCACCGAAGTCTTCGTTCGGCCAGTAAGTCCACTCACCTTCACCTGATTCGGCAAAGAAGCCAGCATCGTTCGCGTCTGCAACATCAACAACTTGTGCAGAATCACTGACGCCTAACTCATCCACCAGCTGTGCATCCGTGATAGTTAGTGAACCATCATCAGCTAAGGTATAACCTTCGCTCGCCGCTGCTTCATCGCCACTTTGGATATCCACATTGAAGAAGCTTTCGATGCGATTTTCGCCATCGGTCGCTATAAACCCAACTTGAACATCGCCGGTGTAGTCTTCAGCAGGAGTGAATTGATAGTTACCTTGGTTATCGCTCTCAATTACGCCCTGACCTTCCATCAAACTTACTGACTCAATGCTCAAGCTGTCGCCTTCTGCATCGCTCAGATTCGCTAACATGTCTTCATCAGTGAACGACAAGGTGGCATCCGCTGCGATTTCCGTCGTTGTGATGCTGTTAACTTCTGGTGCTGCATTCCCTTGCGCGTCACCTTCTTTCACGACTACGCCAGTTTGCTCATCATGAAGCACGCCATCTTTATCAACCACGTAAGCTATATCTGCTTCGCCAGTGAAGCCTGGTGCTGGTGTGAAGGTCCAAGTGCCATCGCCATTATCGACAATCTCACCTTGGCTGCGGTCGGCAAGATGAACCAGTTTCACTTCATCATCACTGTCAGCATCCACATTCTCAGCCAAACCGATTAGGTCGTCCGCCGTTAGGATGATGGAATCACCCGCTACGGTTTCGAAATCACCAGAATCGATGCCATCTTCAAACGCTTCCGGCTCATCTCCGTAATCAACCGTTGTTGCGCTAACCGTTACGAAGAACTCACCATGGAAGTCTTCAGGAGGCGTCATTTGAATGTTTGAGATATCCCAGTCGAACAGGTCGATGTATTGACCCGGCTCGGTGATCATCACGGTATTCACACCATCTGTTACCTCGAATCCAACAGGGAAACCTGTCATCACTAGGTTACTCAGTGTCTCTGAGTCATCGACTAGGCCAACATTCAGTCCTAAGTGACCGGTTTCATCCTCACCGAACACCAATGGACCGTCATGGTCAGTTGAAATAACCGCGCCATCTGCGACAGGACGTACGAACACAGGAACATCGAGAACGGTTTCAAACTCACCGTCACTCACGACAACTTGTAGGTCAGAAACACCCGCAAAGTCGCCTGTTGGTGTGAATGTCCAAGTACCATCACCGTTGTCTGTAACTTCTCCGCCATCTTCACCGTCTGCGGTGATAATGCGAGAAACAACAAGGTCTGCGGTATCAATGTCACCGAACAAGTTCATCAAGTCGCCAGCATCGAAGGTGAACGCGCCATCTTCGTCTGTGGTCATCATTGCGTTGCCGACATTGAATGGTGCGTCGTTAACCGGAATGACATCCACATTCAGCGAGCCATCAACCACTTCTTCACCGTCAGTAGCTTGATAACCCAGTTCCACTAAGCCATTGAAGTCTTGAGTAGTCACTAAGTGATACATGCCGTCTGGTTGCTGAGTTAAGGTCGCGTTCGCTGGAGCTCGAACTGTGATGCTCTCAATGCTGATCTCGTCGCCATCAAGGTCTGTCACTTGATCCGCGATGTAAGCTGGGTCAATCACCATGACCACATCTTCTTCGCCTTGCATCTCAATCATTGGCGCTTCAGGTGCATCATTCACTGGCGTAACATCGATGTTGCCGTCGACTGAAATTGTCTCTTGGCCATCGCTAACGTTAAACGTCATTGGCACATCGCCGTTGAAGTTTTCGTTTGGCGTAAATGACCAAGTACCATCTTCGTTATCTAGCAACTCACCTAAGCTAGGGTCGATTTGTAGACCCGAAGCTGACAGCTCATCTGCGGTGTTATCGATGTCGGTAGCTTGAGCTAACAACATGTCTTGTGTGATAAGGATGGTGCTGTCTTCGGCTGTGGTTAGTTTCACTTCCTCAGATTCTGGTCCATCGTTCACAGCCAGAACTTCGATTCCTGCCGTTGTTGTTGCAGTTGCACCGTCATCATCGGTCACAACCACATCTAGGCTGATATCACCATTAAAGTTCTCGCTTGGCGTGAAGGTCACAGACCCATTATCGTTTTGAATCAAGGTGCCGTCAGAGCCTGAGTAAGTCACGCTTTCAAGCGACACTTCGCCATCAACGTCAGAGCTATTAGCAATTAACTGCTCAGGGCTGATTGTGATGGTGCCATCTTCGTTCATTTGGTAAGACGTAGAACCCGCTACTGGCGCATCGTTAACATCCGTTACCGTCACACCAATATTCGCATCGACTGTCTCAGTGCCATCAGTCACTGTGAAGCCAAGGTTTACATCGCCATTGAAGTTCTCGTTCGGAGCAAAGCTATAAGTGCCGTCACCGTTGTCAGTGAACACACCCTCTGCACCCGTGTAAGACACATCCGAGATAGACAAGTCATCGCCGTCAATGTCTGCAGCGCCTGCTAGTAGGTCTGCATCCGTGAAGATTAGCGTTCCATCTTCCTCAACGGTAAAGTTTTGGTCTTCTGCTGTTGGTAGGTCATTGACTGGGTTAACCGTTAGGTCGACGCCAGCTTGAACAGTTTCAAGGCCATCTGAAACATCGAAGCTTAGGTCTATGTCTCCGTTGAAGTCAGCATCCGGAGTGATAGTAAATGAACCATCTTCGTTCGCTGTTACAGTCGCATTGTCACCTGCAGATAGGTTGCTTGCGGTCAGTGCATCACCATCAACATCGGATGCGTTAGCCAGCAACTGCTCTTGAGATAGCGTAATTGAACCATCTTCATCAACCGAGTAAGCCACGTTTCCGGCCACTGGTGCGTCGTTAACTGCAATGACTTCAATACCAGCAGTAGTCTGAGCCGTTGCACCGTCGTCATCAATAACTGTCACATCAAGGTTGATGTCGCCGTTAAAGTTTTCGTTTGGTGCGAACGTTACCGAACCATCTTCATTTTGAACCAATATACCGTCTGCACCTGAGTAGCTCACGCTATCAAGCGACACTTCACCGTCCACATCGGAGCTGTTAGCAATCAACTGCTCAGGGCTCAATGTGATGGTGCCATCTTCGTTCATTTGGTAAGACGTTGCGCCTGCGACTGGTGCATCGTTAACGTCTGTTACCGTTACGTCGATATTTGCGTCAACCGTATCTGTACCATCAGATACTGAGAAGTCCAGACTTACGTCACCATTGAAGTTCTCGTTCGGTGCAAAGGTGTAAGTGCCATCGCCATTGTCAGTGAACACACCTTCTGCGCCAGTGTAAGACACATCAGCAACTGAAAGTTCGTCACCATCAATATCAGAGGCACCCGCTAGCAGTTGCTCGTCTGTAAAGGTAAGTGAACCATCTTCTTCAATGGTGTAAGCGACATCTTCTACAACCGCGATGTCATTCACTGGATTCACAGTAAGGTCGGCCGTTGCGACAACCGTTTCAGTACCATCAGAAAGGTCGAAGCTTAGGTCAATATCGCCATTAAAGTCGGCATCTGGGGTAATGGTAAATGAACCATCATCGTTTGCCGTAACTGTAGCGTTATCACCCGCGGTTAGGTTGGCAGCGCTAAGATCATCGCCGTCCACATCCGATGCTTGAGATAGCAACTGCTCTTGAGTCAGAGTAATGGAACCATCTTCATCAATGCTGTATGCCAAATCACCCGATACAGGTGGATCGTTAATTGGAAGAACATCAATACTTGCGCTAGTGGCTACTGTCGCACCTTCTTCATCTGTCACCACTACATCTAGGCTAACATCGCCATCGAAGTTTGCGTTCGGTGCAAAGCTGAATGTGCCGTTGCCGTTGTCAGTAAAGATACCGTCAGCGCCTGTGTAAGTAACACTATCAATCGCCACTTCACCTTCAATATCAGAAGAGTTCGCCAACAGTTGCTCTGCACTGATGGTGATAACTTCATCTTCGTTGACTGAGTAACTGGTTGAGCCTGCGATTGGCGGATCGTTCACCTCAAGTACAGTGATTCCCGCGGTAGTCGCTTCTGTTGCCCCTTCTTCATCGGTAACAACAACCGCTAAACTCACATCTCCATTGAAGTTCTCGTTTGGAGAGAAGGTGTAAGTGCCGTCACCGTTGTCTTCGAACACACCATCACTGCCAGTGTAAGTCACGCTATCAATCGCAACCTCACCTTCAATATCTGAAGAGTTGGCTAATAGCTGTTCGTTACTGATCGTGATTGAGTTGTCTTCATGCACAGTGTAAGACGTGCTACCCGCCACTGGTGGATCGTTCTCAGGCGTCACGCTCACATCAATGTTGGCTTGAACCGTATCCGTGCCATCTGACACATCAAAGCTGAAGTTCACATCACCATTGAAGTTCTCGTTTGGCGCAAAGCTGTAGCTTCCGTCACCATTGTCGGTAAGCACACCATCAGCACCAGTGTATGTCACACCTTCGACTGTTAGGTCGTCACCTTCAACATCCGTTGCACCCGTTAACAGGTCTGCGTCAGTGAAGTTAAGAACCCCATCTTCACCAATAGTGAATGCTTGATCTTGTGGCTCTGGCGCATCATTGACAGGTGTTACCGTCAAGTCTAGGCCAGCAGCGACCATGTCCTCTCCATCGGTGACATCGTAACTAAATTCGATATTACCGTTGAAGTTTTCACTCGGTGTAATGGTGAAACTGCCATCGTCGTTCATTTGAACGGTCGCATTTTCATCATTGGTGGTTAGGTTGATTGCGGATAGGTCATCCCCATCAATGTCAACAGCGTGCTCTAGCAACTGCTCTTGAGTTAGCGTGATGCTGTTATCTTCGGCTGTAACGGCACTAATATCACCGTCAACTTCTGGAGCATCGTTCGCAGGTGAGATGTGAATCGTCACGTCTTGCGTAGCTGTTGCGGTTGTACCGGTATCAACATCTGTTGATGTTGCATTCACAGTTAGAACCACATCACCATTGAAGTCACCTGAAGGGATAAACTCTAGCCCTTCTAGCTCGCCTGGTTGCAATGACCAAGTGCCATCACCGTTATCGGTACCTGCAGAAAGCGAGCTGCCTTCTGGCACGTCTTCAATCAAGATAGCAAGGTTTTCTGAGCCATCGGTATCTGTTAGAGCTGCATCAATATCAAGTGGTACAGGTGTGTCTTCAGTACCAATGATTTGGTAATCCGCGTCAGACACTGTGATTTCGATGTTGTCGATACCAAACGCCTCGTCATCGACGCTTTGATTCAGGGTTGAACCGAAGCCAAGTTCAAGTTGGCCGTCTTCTACTGGTACCGTTAGGTTGATTTGATGTGCTTGGTCATTCCAACCACTGAAGCCCTCACCTTGCGATACGCCGTGAACCACTTCGCCGACTTCATTTCCTTCTGAATCGTAAAGCGTTGTTGTGCCATCTTGAGTACGGAACGCAGAATTATCTAATGTCGTTAGCTCTTCGCCGCCGACAAAGATTTGGAACGACTCACCATCCCAAGAATCAATTTCGTAGAAGTTGAACGAGATATTAACTTCGCTCACATCACTTGGAATGTCGTAAGTTTTGCTGACGGCTTCATCACCGCCCGTTCCACCAATACGACCTAGCATGTCACCCGACTCGAAGCCTTGAGAGCTTTCTGTGCCTGTATTCCAACCGTTTGAGCCAGACTCGAAGTTGTCTGAAGCAATCACTAGGTCAGAAGCAATCGACAGCTCTGGCATATCAACCACAGATTGAACATCAATCGTCGCTTCTGCTGGTACTGTCGCGGTACCGTCATTCACGTCGAACGTCACATTCACATTGCCGTCGAAGTTTTCATTCGGTGCGAATGTGTAAGTGCCGTCGCCGTTATCAACCAAAGTACCGCTATCTGAAGCCACATTTTCAACCGATAGGTTATCACCATCAATGTCGCCCGCATTTTGCAGCAGTTGTTCTTCTGTGAAGGTAAAGCTGGTGTCTTCTTGAGTCACAAATTGTGGCTCACCGACTGTTGGCAGGTCATTAACTGGGTTAACCGTTAGGTCAGCCGTTGCTTGAAGCGTCGCATCGCCATCGGTAATGTCGAAGTTCAAATCAATGTCGCCATTGAAGTTAGCATCTGGCGTGATAGTGAAACTACCATCATCGTTTGCTGTAACTGTCGCATCACCACCAACGGTTAGGTTAGCCGCTGTTAAGTCATCGCCATCAACATCACTCGCTTGAGCAAGTAATTGCTCTTGGCTCAAGGTAATTGAGCCATCTTCGTCCACGCTGTACGCCAAGTCGCCCGATACCGGAGCATCGTTAACAGGCAGAACATCAATGCTTGCGTTGGTCGCTACGGTTGCGCCTTCTTCATCAGTAACGACAACATCAAGGCTTACGTCGCCATCGAAGTTAGCGTTAGGTGCGAAGCTGAATGTTCCGTCACCATTGTCGGTAAAGATACCGTCTGAACCTGTGTAGTTAACGCTATCAATCGCCACTTCACCTTCGATATCAGAAGCGTTTGCCAACAGTTGCTCTGAACTGATGGTGATAACTTCGTCCTCGTTGACTGAGTAGCTGGTTGAGCCTGCGATTGGTGGATCGTTCACCTCAAGTACAGTAATACCCGCGGTGGTCGCTTCAGTTGCGCCCTCTTCATCAGTTACGACAACATCAAGGCTAACTTCGCCGTTGAAGTTTTCGTTTGGTGAGAAGGTGTAAGTACCGTCACCGTTGTCTTCAAAGACACCGTCAGCGCCAGTGTAAGTCACGCTATCGACTGCCACATCACCTTCAATGTCAGAAGAGTTAGCAAGTAACTGTTCGTCACTGATGGTAATTGAGTTGTCTTCATGAACGGTGTAAGACGTGCTACCTGCAACCGGTGGATCGTTCTCTGGTGTCACGCTGACATCAATGTTGGCTTGAACTGTATCCGTGCCATCTGACACATCAAAACTGAAGTTCACATCACCATTGAAGTTCTCGTTTGGCGCAAAGCTGTAGCTTCCGTCGCCATTGTCAGTAAGAACACCGTCGGCACCTGTGTAAGTCACGCCTTCAACCGATAGGTCATCCCCATCGATATCGGTAGCACCTGTTAGCAAGTCTTCATCTGTGAAGTTCAAGATGCCGTCTTCGCCAATGCTGAACGTTTGATCTTGTGGTTGTGGAAGGTCATTGACTGGGTTAACGGTTAGGTCAGCCGTCGCAACGAGCGTGTCTGTACCATCGCTAATGTCGAACGTTAGGTCAATGTCACCATTGAAGTTCGCATCTGGCGTAACGGTAAAGCTGCCGTCATCGTTAGCAACAACCGTCGCGTCTCCATCAACAATCAAGTTAGAAGCAGTAAGGTCGTCGCCATCTACATCACTCGCTTGCGAAAGAAGTTGCTCTTGGCTCAAGGTAATCGAACCGTCTTCCTCAACACTGTATGCAAGGTCGCCTGATACTGGTACGTCGTTGATTGGTAATACATCAACCGTAATAAACGTATCAACTTGAGCGCCGTCTTCATCTTGAATGGTCACATCCAACTGCACTTGGCCGTTGAAGTTTTCATTCGGAGCGAAGCTACATGTACCGTCACCATTGATAGAGAAGATACCGTCTGGACCGTCGTAGTTGATCTCAACAAGCTCAACATCACCTTCAATATCAGAAGCGTTCAACAGAACTTGAGACTCATTGAAAGTCAGTACTGAATCTTCATCGATGGTGTATGACGTTGGGCCAGCAACTGGCGGATCGTTCACCTCAAGGACTGTAATACCCGCCGTTGTTGCTTCAGTCGCGCCATCTTCATCCGTCACGACAACATCTAGGCTAACTTCGCCATTAAAGTTCTCGTTTGGCGAGAAGGTGTATGTACCGTCACCGTTGATTTCCAGAACACCGTCGCTACCACTGTAAGTCACGTTATCAATTGCGACTTCGCCTTCGATATCCGAAGAGTTCGCTAGCAGTTGTTCGTTGCTGATTGTAATAGAGTTGTCTTCATGAACCGTGTAAGACGTACTACCCGCAACCGGAGGATCATTCTCTGGCGTCACGCTCACATCAATGTTAGCGGTTACCGTATCGGTTCCATCTGATACATTGAACGAGAAGTTCACATCGCCATTGAAGTTTTCATTCGGCGCGAAACTGTAGGTGCCATCGCCATTATCGGTTAGGACACCATCTGCGCCAGTGTAAGTTACACCTTCAACACTTAGGTCGTCCCCTTCAATGTCCGTTACACCTGTTAATAGGTCTTGGTCATTGAACGTTAACACGCCATCTTCGCCGACTGTGAATGCGTGGTCTTGTGCTTCTGGACCGTCATTTACTGGTGAAACTGTTAACTCAAGGTTGGTAGAGACAACATCATCACCATCAGACACATCAAACGTAAAGCTCACATCGCCATTGAAATCAGCATCTGGCGTTAATGTGTACGTACCATCACCGTTATCGGTAATCGTAACGCTCTCATCATCGGTTGCTAAATTCAGAGCCGTCAACTGATCGCCATCTAAATCACGCGCATTAGCCAATAAGTCTTCTTGCGTAATGATGATTGAACCATCTTCTTCAACCGTTGCAGAAACCGGAAGTGCTTCAGGTGCGTGCTCAATGTGCGCGCCTGTCGCGTTAATGTAGATGGTTTGAGATACCGTTTCAGAATCATCATTCGATAACTCTGTCGCAGTTGCGGTTACATGAACTTCAAGCTGCTCATTGAAGTCTTCTGGTAACTGGATTTGTAACGCATTTTCGATAGCCGTTGTTGGTAAGTTCACCGTACCATCAGGGCCAACCGTTACTTCACCGCTGTAGATTTGGCTGTTCACTTCACCGACATCGATTGTGAAGTTGAAGTCAGAATAGTCAGCATCACCGCCGCCATACAAATCTTCAAATCCGTAAACCAGCTCGCCGTCTTCATTAACCGTAGTACGAGTATGTTCGATACCATCTTGGTTTAGCTGAGAGCTTGAACCACCATGGAAGATCGCGTCACCATTTTGGCCTTGAATCACTGTCTCGGTTCCATCAGCAGCCACAAAGACAAGTTGAGGATCAACCGTATCCATGTTCGCAGGCGAACCATCCTCAGCACGGAACTCGTACTGACCGTCTTGCATCGCATCAAAGTCGTTGTGCTGATGTCCGTTTGGAATTAAGAACAGGTTAAAGCTTTCGCCTTCCTCGACTTGGAAGCTGAATTGATCTTGCCCTGGAACAAGGTCGCCGCCACCACCAACTTGTGATGCGTTTTCGTAAACAACTTCAACACCTGTGATGTTGCCGTCTTCGTCTACTTTGTAGTAACCCGCAGCGTTTTGGTAGCCAGCCGTCTCACCTTCAAACGTTACTGTGATTTCAGTGTCGTTGTAACTGGTGATACCGTTCTCTTGGTCATTCAGAACGCCTTCGTTATCGTATTGAATAACCGAACCTTCTGGCACACCATCTACTGTAACAGTGAGTGTTTCAGACAAGTCTTGGTCGACAAGTGCCGCAGCAATGTTCAGTTCAACAATACCGCCTGGCTCAACCAAAATCGCCTGGTCGTCGACGTTAACACCATCACCATCCGTGATAACTAAGTCAGGCGCATCAGCAACTGCTTCAATGTGAACATTAATGTCTTGTTCAACTTCATCCGTACCGTCTGTCACAGTAAAGCTGAACTGCAGATCACCACTGAAGTGCTCTTCAGGAACGAAGCTGAACGTGCCATCGCCGTTGTCGGTTACTGTGCCTTCATCACCAGAGTAATTGATGCTGGTAACGCTTAGGTCGTCGCCATCAATATCAATTGCAGCACTCAATAGATCTTCTTGAGTGAACAGGATGCTGCCATCCTCTTCGATGTGGTACATTCCTGGAGCAACAATTGGAATGTCATTCACCGGATTAACGGTCAATGTCATATCATTAGACGTGCTCAGCTCACCGTCGCTCACCTCATAAGTGAATGCAATATCGCCATTGAAGTTCTCTGAAGGTGTCACTGTGTACGTGCCATCACCATTGTCTACAATGCTGGCATTTGGATCGTTAGTTTCAAGCGCGCTTGCAAACAACTCATCGCCATCTTGGTCGCTCGCGTTCTCCAACAACATTTCTTGTGTAACGAGGATTGAACCATCTTCGTCGACATCTGCCGCCATTGGCGTCGCTTCTGGCGCATCGTTGACGAACTCAACTTTTAGGTCGATGTTTGCGGCAACCACATCAGTGCCATCGCTCACATCAAACGCTAAGTCAACGTTACCGAAGAAGCCCTGCTCTGGTGTTAATGTGTATGTTCCATCGCCATTGTCTGTGACTTCTACCGTGTCGCTTGCACTCGTCACATTCACAACTGACAGTTCGTCGCCTTCAATGTCTGTCGCTTGTGCTAATAGTTCAGCTTCGGTAATGGTAATCGCTTGACCGTCTTCCGTAGTGAAAGACATGTCAGGCACGTCTGGAGCATCGTTGATAGGGTTTACGGTTAGGTTGAGGTCAGCCGCAACAGTTTCGATCGCGTCAGTGACATCATAAGTAAACTCAATCTCACCAAAGAAATCTGCACTTGGTGTAATAGTGAAGCTACCGTCTGGGTTTTCTACAACAACCGCATTTGGATCGTTGGTCGCTAAGTTAACGGCTTCAAGGTTGTCGCCATCGACATCCGTCGCATTCGCTAACAGATCCTCTTGAGTGATAGTGATTGAACCATCTTCATCAACAGCGGCTTCAATTGGACCACCAACCTCTGGGCCTTCATTGACAATTTCAACGTCAACTCTTGCTGTACTTGGTGCGCTTGCTTGGCCATCACTGATATCGAAAGTCAGATTCACTTCACCGTAGAAGTCTTCTGCAGGTTCGAAGGTAAAGGTATTATCACCGTTATCCGTTAACGTACCTTGCGTTTGGTCTGCAAGTAATAGGTTTTCGACATGAAGAATGTCGCCATCAACATCGGTAGCACCAGACAATAGGTCTTTCGCTTCGATGATCATGGAGCCGTTTTCAAGCATTTGGGTGTGCAATGGTTCACCCGGAACCGGCACATCATTGACTGGTACGACCGTTAGGTCTAGATGCGTTGCAACTTCATCAGTTCCATCAAACACCTTGTAGTCGATGTCGATTTCACCATTGAAGTTTTCATTCGGCATGAAGGTAAACGTACCATCGCCGTTATCAACTAGCTCACCGTTATCACCACCGTAAGTGATGTCAGAAATAGACAGCGTATCGCCTTCCACATCTGTGGTGTTCGCTAGCAAGTCATCTGCACTGAACGTGATACCTTCATCTTCATCTGTCGATAGAACAATCGGGCCAGAAACGATTGGCGCATCATTTACTGATTCGAAATTGATATTGATGATATTGCTGTCTGTCAGCTCACCATCGGTAACTTGGTAACCAAGTTCGATTTCACCATGGAAGTTTTCATCCGGTGTTACCGTCCAAGTGCCATCACCATTATCGGTGAGTGTTGCATGCTCTGAGTTTTCACCCACTAGCTCTAGATTTTCAATATCAAGGTCGTCGCCATCAATATCAGATGCTTGCGCCAGTAGTTGCTCTTCGGTAATCACAACCGAAGCAAACTGGGCAGAACCATCGGTATCGACAGTAATATTCGGAAGATCAGCCGTTAACTCGATTTCGTTGTCACCCGCATGGATATTCAACTCAACCGTTTCAGTAATCTCTGAACCATCTACACCAATCGATGTAAACACCGCTTCATCATGACAAGTTTGTGACACTGTCATGTTTTGAACGACGTAAGTACCATTACCTTGCACGGTACCAAGCTCAAAGTAGGACACTGGTTGATCAACCGTTAGCGTGTAATCTGTCTCGAAAGTACCACGGTCTTCTTTGTGGTAAGTCATCGAGTCAATTAGGTCGCCATCCTCATTGAACGCTTTGATTTCTACTTCTGTAAAGTGACGAGACTCTTCCATGAACCAGCCACCCAAACCATCTAGGTGGAAACTGATTTCATTGATGTCTTGACCTTCAACTGAAACCGTCAGTTTCTCATCACCACTTAAGCCTTGGCGGTCAGTATCACCGATACCATGACCAATGTGGGTGTTGCCATTCCAGGCACCAAGAGGGTCATCGTTACTTTGAACAGTTACCGTTAAGTCACCATCTGAGAACTCACGCGTATAAGGGTCAACTTCTGTACCCCAATCATCCACACTCGCGTTATCGTCAAACGTACCGATTTGTGTGGTGTGTGTACCTTCAGCAAGAGCATCTTCACTTGGAACAAAGCGCACTTCGGTATCTGCAGGAACTTCTTGTCCTACTTCCAGTACCACCCATTCGTCATTAACATTTGCTTCAATGATGCCGTTTTCTGGCGCTTGGTCTAAACGTAGTGCTGGTTCTTCACGAAGTGTCACACCAACTGTTTGGTCTTCTTGCGCTTGGATGAAGATTTCATCGCCCGCTTCTGGCGCATCGTTGACAGGGTTAACCGTCAAGTCGAGTGTCGTCAGAACTTCATTCTCACCATCACTGATGCTGTATGTGAAGTCCAACTCGCCATTGAAGTTTTCTGTGTGCGTAATAGTGAATGAACCATCGTCATTAGTAACAATTGTCGCATCTGGATCGTTGGTTTGTAGGTTAGATGCCGTTAACTCATCACCTTCAACATCGGTCGCATTAGCGAGTAACTGCTCTTGAGTAATGGTGATTGAATTATCTTCATCGACTTCAGCCTGAATGCCCGAAGTTTCAGGTCCATCATTCACAGCAATAACATCGATGCCAGCGGTTGTGGTTGCGGTTGCACCGTCTTCGTCAACGACAACAACGTCTAGTGAAATATCACCATCGAAGTTTTCATTTGGCGTAAAGGTGTAAGTACCATTGCCATTATCAACAAATGAGCCGTCATCACCGAAGTACGATACTCCAGACAGTGAAACATCGCCTTCTACATCGGAAGAATTTGCCAATAGTTGCTCATCACTGATCGTGATTTGGCCATCTTCTTGGACTGTGTAAGATGTCGAGCCCGCTACCGGTGGATCATTCTCAGGCGTTACGCTGACATCAATAACAGCTGATGTTGAATCAGTACCGTCAGAGACATCGAATGAGAATTGAACATCACCATTGAAGTTCTCGTTTGGAGCAAAGCTATATGTGCCGTCGCCATTATCGCTAAGAACACCATCTGCACCTGTGTAGAGTACGTTTTCAATCGACAGTTCATCACCATCAATATCCGACGCACCTGCAAGCAGGTCAGCATCGGTGAAGAGTAACGTACCGTCTTCTTCAATCGTGAACTGTTGATCTTGCGCTTGTGGCAAGTCATTAACCGGATTCACGGTAATGTCTAGGCCAACTTGAACTGAACCACCATCGTTATCGATGATATCGAAGTTCAGATCTAGGTCACCGTTGTAATCTGCGTTCGGTGTGATGGTGTAGCTGCCATCATCATTGTGTTGGATGGTCGCATTTTCATCAGTAGATAGATTGATAGCTTCTAAGTTATCGCTATCGATATCACCTGCTCTTGCTAGCAATTGCTCTTGGCTTAGCGTGATGGAGCTATCTTCATTGATGGTGTAAGCCAAATCGCCCGATACTGGCGCATCATTGATTGGCAATACATCAACGTTAATGTGTGTTTCAACCGTTGCGCCATCTTCATCTTGAATGGTCACACCCAGTTGAACCTGACCATTGAAGTTTTCGTTGGATGCAAAGCTGCATGTACCATCACCATTTACAGTGAAGATACCGTCAGAGCCATCGTAGTTAATGCCAACAAGTTCTACATCGCCTTCGATATCCGAAGCATTCACAAGAATCTGAGATTCACTGAACGTCAGAACCGAATCTTCGTCAATGGTGTATGACGTTGGACCCGCAACTGGTGGATCGTTCACTTCAAGAACGGTAATACCTGCTGTGGTTTCATCAATTGCACCTTCTTCATCTGCAACAATCACATCAAGGCTGATATCACCGCTGAAGTTTTCATTAGGAAGGAAGGTATAGCTGCCATCGCCGTTATCTTGGAACACACCATCAGTGCCACTGTAAGTCACAGTATCAACCGACACCGCACCTTCAATATCCGAAGAGTTAGCTAGCAACTGTTCATCAGAAATTGTGATGGCATTGTCTTCATTGACCATGTATGAGGTTGAACCCGCAACTGGCGGATCGTTCTCAGGAGTCACACTCACATCAATGTTAGCGCTAACGGTTTCTGTGCCATCAGACACATCGAAACTGAAGTTCACATCGCCATTGAAGTTTTCATTTGGCGCAAAGGTATAAGTACCATCACCGTGGTCGGTCAGTACGCCATCACCACCTGTATAGCTAATACCTTCAACGGTTAAGTCGTCGCCATCAATATCGGTGGCACCGGTAAGTAAGTCGGCGTCTGTAAATTGAAGCGTACCGTCTTCTGCGATACTGAATTGTTGGTCTTGAGGAACCGGCAAGTCATTAACTGGGTTAACAGTAAGATCGGCGGTTGCTTGAACCGTGTCAGTACCGTCAGTGATGTTGAATTGAATATCAATGTCACCGTTGAAGTTTTCATCTGGCGTAATCGTGAAACTGCCGTCATCGTTAGCTACAACCGTCGCATCACCACCAACTGTTAAGTCACTTGCGGTTAGATCTTCGCCTTCTACATCGGACGCTTGAGACAACAGCTGATCTTGGCTCAGTGTGATTGAACCATCTTCGTTAACGTTGTAAGCCAAATCACCAGACACTGGCGCATCATTGATTGGTAATACGTCAACATTGATGACGGTTTCCACTTCTGCACCATCTTCATCACGAATGGTGACATCAAGCTGAACTTGGCCATTAAAGTTCTCATTTGGAGCGAAGCTGCAAGTGCCGTCACCATTTACTGAGAAGATACCCTCAGGGCCATCGTAGCTAATACCAACAAGATCAACATCCCCTTCTACATCTGAGGCGTTAAGCAACACTTGAGACTCACTGAAGGTAAGTACTGAGTCTTCATCAATGGTGTAAGACGTAGGGCCTGCAACCGGCGGATCGTTCACTTCAAGAACATTGATGCCCGCGGTCGTTGAGTCGGTCGCACCATCTTCATCAGCAACAACCACATCCAGTGCAATTTCACCGCTGAAGTTCTCATTTGGCGAGAAGGTGTAAGTGCCGTTACCATTGATTTCGAGGACACCGTCGCTACCAGAGTAAGTCACGCTGTCTATCGATACATCACCTTCAATATCTGAAGATGTTGCCAATAGTTGTGCATCAGAAATGGTAATCGAATTATCTTCATTCACCGTGTAGGACGTTGAGCCCGCAACAGGCGGATCGTTCTCAGGAGTCACGCTAACATCAATGTTTGCAGACACGGTATCGGTACCGTCTGACACATCGAAGCTAAAGCTCACATCACCATTGAAGTTTTCGTTTGGAGCAAAGCTATATGATCCCTCACCCAAGTCAGTCAGTACGCCATCAGTGCCTTCATAAGTGATGCCCTCAACCGTCAGGTTATCACCTTCAACGTCTGTCGCGCCTGTAAGCAGATCCGCGTCTGTGAACTGTAAAGTACCGTCTTCTGCAATACTGAACTGTTGTTCTTGAGGTACTGGCAGGTCGTTAACTGGGTTAACCGTTAGGTCAGCTGATGCTTGAACCGTATTGGTACCATCTGAGATATCGAAGCTGATATCAATGTCGCCATTGAAGTTCTCATCTGGCGTGATGGTGAAACTGCCATCATCGTTAGCTACAACCGTCGCATCACCACCAACCGTTAGGCCGCTAGCAGTAAGGTCATCGCCCTCTACGTCAGATGCTTGTGATAGCAACTGCTCTTGGCTTAGACGAATCGAACCGTCTTCGTCGATTGAGTACGCTAGGTCGCCTGACACAGGTGCATCATCAACTGCCGTAACGCTCACATCGATGTTTGCAGAGACTGTATCGGTACCATCTGATACATCAAAGCCAAAGTTTACGTCGCCATTGAAGTTTTCATT